>DAOTYD010000049.1:0-6936 GCA_034435295.1 Anaerolineae bacterium
CCTTACTTCCCCTTGTCCCCTCCCCCCTCTCCTTGCCAGCTTCCCCCCTCGCGGTTATAATGGCCTGCAGTACCAGGGAAAGGTAAGGCGAGGAATAGAATGGGCCTGATTCTGAGCGAGGTGGCGCGCGTCGCAATTTCGCTTTCCCCGCTCTTTCGCTTTGTCCACGGACTGGCCTTTTTTATGCTGGGCATGGGCATCTTTTTCGCCCTGCCGCGCATGGAGCGGATCGAGTCCATCCGCCGCTTGCCGTTGCTGGCCGTCTTTGCCCTGGGCGAGGCCGTTGTCGCCTGGGACGGATTGCTGGCTCCTGCTCTGGGCATGGCGCATGTTTTCCCCCCGCTGGTGCAGACCTTTCTGTTGGGACCTGGCTATGGCGCGCTGCTGATCTTTGGCCTGATGGCGACGCTGGCGCCGGGGCAGCGCCCGCTGCGTCGCAGCGCCCCTTTCGTGGCGGTGGGGATGTGGGTACTGCTCACGGTAGCACTGGCCCTGGCCGGGCGCGACGCCGCTTTCTGGGGCGAGATCCTGGCCCGCTATGGCCTGGCCCTGCCGGGGGGCCTGGTAGCCATGTGGAGCCTGCACAGCCGCTTCTATCGTCGCGCCGACCCCCGTGTGCTCGAACTGACCCGCGCCTCGCGCCGTATCACAGGCGTTGGACTGGGTTCTTTTGCCCTTCTGGCCGGTCTGGTTTTGCCCTCTATCGCTCTTCTCCCCCAGACGCCGGGAACGACAGCCCTGCGCTATCTGCTCTCCCTCCTGCTGACTTGTTGCGGCGTCGTTGTCAGCTATGGCCTCAGCCAGACGCTCAACTGTGTGCAGAGGGAGGTAGAACGCTGGATCGAAAAGGACGAGCAACGGCAGGCCCTGGCCTCCGACCGGGAACGCATTGGCCGCGAGCTGCACGATGGCATCATCCAGTCGATCTATGCCGCCGGCCTGATGCTGGAAGGCGTCCGCCAGACGATTGCTCAGGACCCCGTCGGTGCAGAAGATCAACTTGCGCGCGCCATGCACAGCCTCAACCTGACCATCCAGGACATCCGCCGCTACATCTTCGACCTGCGGGGAGGCGTGCCGGAGAGCGATCTGGTGGAGGGGCTGGAGGAACTGTTGAGGGACTTTAGGGTGAACACGCTGCTGGAGACCGAACTCAGGGTCGAGGGGGAAAGCCCGGCCCTGCTCAGTGTCGAGCGCCGGCGGCACATTCTCCAGATCGTCCGCGAGGCGCTGAGTAACGTGGCCCGTCATGCCCGCGCCCGCCGTGTCGAGGTCTCTTTGCGCTATCTGCCGGACGCCTTGCAGCTTGTGATCAGGGACGACGGCGTGGGTCTCCTGGCCATTCCCACCACCCGCGGCTATGGCCTGCGCAACATCCGCGAGCGGGCGCGCATGCTCGATGGCACGCTCGACATCAACAGCGCCCCTGGCCATGGCCTGACCCTGACGCTGACCGTGCCTTATCTGAGGGGAGAAGTGGCATGACCCTGCGCATTTTGATCGTGGACGACCACGAAGTGGTGCGCCTGGGGCTGCGCGCTCTGCTCGGCCGCCATCCCGGCTTTGCGGTGGTCGATGAGGCCGCGACGGCCAGCGAGGCGCTGCAAAAGGCGTTGCAGCATAGACCGGATGTGATCGTCATGGATATCCGCCTGCCAGGCCGCAGCGGCATCGAAGCCTGTCAGGATATTGTGCAGGCGCTGCCCGAGGTCAAGGTCATCATGCTGACCTCCTACGCCGAGGACGAGCTGCTCTTCGAGGCCATCGCTGCCGGGGCCTGTGGCTATGTCCTCAAGCAGATCGGCAGCGATGAGTTGGTCCGCGCCATCGAGACGGTGGGGCAGGGTGGGGCGCTCCTCGACCCGGCGGTGACGCAGGCGGTGCTGAACCGCGTGCGCGAGGCCGCTCGCCGTGAAACTGTGGCTGCCTTTGCCGACCTGACCGAGCAAGAGCTGCGCGTGCTGATGCAGATAACCGAGGGCAAGACCAACCGCGAAATCGCTCGAGCCCTCTATCTGGGCGAAGGGACGGTGCGCAACTATGTCAGCAGCATTCTCGGCAAACTGGGGCTGACCAACCGCGCGGAGGCCGCTGCCTATGCCGTGCAGCACAACCTCAAGGACTATGTCCGCTCGACGCGAGGGTGAGCGCAGATGATGGACTTGAAAGCTCTCAATCCACAGCAACAACAGGCGGTCACTGCCTCCGACGGGCCTGTGCTGGTTCTGGCCGGCCCTGGCTCGGGTAAGACGCGCGTCCTGACCCACCGCGTCGCCTGGCTGGTGCTGGAGAAGAACGTCGCACCCTGGCGGATCATGGCGGTCACTTTTACCAACAAGGCCGCCCGCGAGATGCGCGATCGGCTGGTCAAGATGCTGGGGGCCGAGCAGGCACATCGGCTCACCCTGGGCACCTTTCACGCCACGTGCGCCCGCATCCTGCGCCGCGACGGAGAGGCCATCGGCATCCCCCGTGATTATGCCATCTTTGACGCCGACGATCAGGTGGTGCTGGTGCGCCGAACGCTCAAGGAGCTGAACATCGACGAGAAGCGCTACAGCCCGGCCTCCGTCCACGCGGCGATCTCGCGGGCCAAGAACGAGCTGATTGCCGTCGAGGCCTACCAGCCCCGCTCCTATTTTGGCGAGATCGTCCGCCGCGTCTATGCGCGCTATCAGGAGCAACTGCGCGCCAGCCACGCCCTCGACTTTGACGATCTGCTCATCGAGACCGTGCGCCTCTTCCGCGAGCACGCTGACATCCTGGCAGCCTACCAGGAGCGTTACCTCCACGTCCTGGTCGACGAGTTTCAGGACACCAACATGGTCCAGTATCTCCTTCTGCGCCAGCTTGCCGGCCGCCATCGCAACCTGTTTGTGGTTGCTGACGAAGACCAGTCGATCTACATGTGGCGCGGCGCCGATTACCGCAACATCGCCCGCCTCCGCCAGGACCACCCCGACCTGGTCACCTACCTCCTGGAGCAGAATTACCGCTCCAATCAGACCATCCTCGACGTGGCGCAGGCGATCATCCGCCACAATCCGGAACGCACCGAGAAAAAGCTCTTTACCAAACGCGGCAAGGGCCCCAGGGTTTTTGTCCACGAGGCCTATGACCAGGAGGACGAGGCCGAGTTTGTGGTGCAGACGGTCGTGGCCCTGACGCGCGCCAGGGAGGCCGAGCCAGGCCACTTTGCGGTGATGTATCGCACCAACGCCCAGTCCCGCGCCCTGGAAGATGCCTTTATCCGCGCCGGACAGCCCTATCGCCTGGTGGGGGCCACGCGCTTCTACGCCCGCCGCGAGATCAAAGACCTGGTCGCTTTCCTGCGGCTGGTCCACAACCCGGCCGATTCGACCAGCCTGATCCGCATCATCAACGTGCCCAACCGCGGCATTGGCCAAAAGACGATCCAGGCGCTGGAGGAGGCCGCCCTTGCTCACGGCGAGCCGCTGTGGTGGGCTGTCGAAGCCCTGGCCACGGGGCAGGGCGGCGTGCCCGACCCCGGCAGCCGCGCCCGCGCCGCTGTGACCGCCTTTTATCGCATGGTGCGCGGCTGGATCGACCAGCGCGAGGGGCTGATGCCCGCCGATCTGCTCAGCCGCGTCATCGCCGAGACAGGGTATGAGCGCTACCTGCGCGACGGCACGGAAGAGGGCGAGGATCGTTGGGCCAACGTGCAGGAGCTGGAAACGGTGGCCGCTGGCTACGGCGGGCTGACCCTGAGCGACTTTCTCGCCGACGTCGCCCTGGTCTCGGACGTCGACAACCTGGCCGAGGGGACCAACGCGCCAACTCTGTTGACCCTGCACAGCGCCAAGGGACTCGAGTTCCCTGTTGTTTTTATCGTCGGCTTGGAAGAGGGCCTTTTGCCCCACAGTCGCTCGCTCGACGATCCCGACCAGTTGGCTGAGGAGCGCCGCCTGATGTACGTCGGCGTCACCCGCGCCAAAGATCGCCTCTACCTGACCCATGCCTCCCGCCGCGCCCATTACGGCAGCTACGAGTCCACCTGGCCCAGCCGCTTTCTGGAGGAGATACCCGCTCATCTGATCGAGGGCGCGCCGGTGCGGGCGGCCGCTGCGGCGCGCACGTCGGCTACGTCGTGGACCTCATCCTGGCAGCCGGCGCCCACTGGCTGCTTCAAGGGGGGCGAGCGCGTCTGCCATCCTGACTTTGGCGAGGGTATCGTGGCCGAAAGCCGCGTCCGCAGCGGGGAGGAAGAGGTCACGGTCGTCTTTAAACAGGGCGGGATCAAGCGCGTCCTGGCCAGCTTTCTGAAAAAAAGGTGACGTTTGGCTGATGTCTGCTGTGACGCTGCTTCTCGCTTCGCAGTCGCCCCGCCGCCGTGAGCTGCTGGCCCTGTTGGGGCTGCCTTTCGAGGTGTTCCCTGCGGCGGTCGAAGAGGTCGCTGTCGACGGCGAATCGCCGGCCCAAACTGCCGTCCGCCTGGCGCTGGAAAAAGCGCGCGTCGTCGCCGCCGCCCGCCCCTGGGCAACGGTCATTGGCTGTGACACGCTCGTTGCCGTCGACGGGGCTGTGCTGGGCAAGCCCGCTGATGCGGCTCAGGCCCGCGCCATGCTGCGCTGTCTGCGCGGCCGCGCCCACAGCGTCTACAGCGGCGTCGCCGTGATCGGCGGCGGGCGCGAGGTCGTCGAACTGGTCGAGTCCACCGTCACGATGCGCGACTATACGGACGCGGAAATCGAGCGCTACATCGCCAGCGGCGGCCCCTTCGACAAGGCCGGGGCTTATGGCATCCAGTGTGCATCTTTCCGCCCTGTTGCTGCCTGGGAGGGTTGCTATGTCAATGTCATGGGGTTGCCTCTCTGTGCGCTGGCGCGCGCGCTGGGCGCTCTCGATATTGTGCCCCCTGTGGATGCAGCGGCGGCCTGTCGTTTCGCGTATCGCTAATCGCCAATCGCTTATCGCTGATCGCTTATCGCAGGTTGCCTGTCGCCAGATGATGAGAGCAACGAGCGACGCGCGATGAGCAACAAGCGATGAGCGATAAACGATACGCAATAGGCGATACGCGATAGGCGATACGCGATAGGCGATACGCGATAGGCGATACGCGATACGCGATACGCGAGGTAAGCACAATGAAAATGTCCCAACTCTTTGGCCGCACCCTGCGCGAACCGCCGGCCGATGCCCAGGTCGCCAGCCATCAACTGCTGGTCAGGGCCGGCTACATCCGCCAACTGGGCGCCGGCCTCTTTAGCTACCTGCACCTGGCGCGGCGATCGATGGACAAGATCGAAGCCATCATGCGCCAGGAGATGAATGCCATCGGCGGGCAGGAGATCACCATGCCGGTCGTCCAGCCAGCGGACCTGTGGAAAGAGACGGGCCGCTGGGATCAGATCGGCGCGGAGATGGGCCGTTTCCGCGACAGGAACGACCACGACATGGTGTTGGCAATGACCCACGAAGAGGTCGTCGCCGACCTGGTGCGCAGCGAGGTGCGCTCCTATCAGGACCTGCCACGGCTGATCTACCACATCCAGACCAAATGGCGCGACGACCCCCGCCCCCGCGCCGGTCTCATCCGCGTCCGCGAGTTCGCGATGAAGGATAGCTATAGCCTGGATGCCGACTGGACCGGCCTGGAAGCTCAATACCAGGCGCACTATCAGGCCTATTTCAATATTTTCCACCGCTGTGGCCTGCCCGTCATCGCCGTGCAGTCGGACGTCGGCATGATGGGCGGCAAGATGGCCCACGAGTTTATGTATCTCACCCCCATCGGCGAGGACACGATCCTCTGTTGCGAGAGCTGCGGCTACACTGCCAACCGCCAGGTGGCCCGCTTCCGCAAGCCGACGCCGCCTGAGGAGCTGCCCAGACCGCTCGAAAAGGTCGCCACGCCAGGGGTGACCACGATCAAGACACTGGCCGGGTTTCTGGGCCTGCCTGAATCGCAGACGGCCAAGGCTGTCTTTCGCATGGCAACTATGGTGGAAGATGGCGAAGAGGTGGAGCGGGTTGTCTTTGCCGTCGTCCGCGGCGACATGGAGGTCAACGAGACCAGGCTGGCCCATGCTGTTGGCGCCAGGGCGCTGCGCCCGGCGACGGATGAGGAGATCCGCGCTGTCGGCGCTGTGCCAGGCTACGCCTCGCCCATCGGTGTCCAGAGAGCGCTGGTGGTGGTGGACGATCTGATCCCTCTCTCGCCCAACCTGGTCGCCGGGGCTAACGACGAGGGCTATCACCTGCTCAACGTCAACTATGGACGGGATTACCAGGCCGCGGTGGTGGCAGATATTGTCGCCGCTGAGGAGGGATACGCCTGCCCTGCCTGCGGCGCTGCGCTCCGCGCCTGGCGCGGGGTAGAGGTTGGCAACATCTTCCAACTGGGAACGCGTTACTCGGAGGCCCTGGGCTGCACCTTTACCGACCGCGACGGGCAGGAAAAGCCCGTCATCATGGGCTCTTATGGTATCGGCGTGGGGCGGCTGCTGGCCTGCGTCGCCGAGGAGCACCACGACGACTATGGCCTGGTCTGGCCGATCACGGTGGCCCCCTACCAGGTGCACATCGTCGCCCTGTACGGCAACGAGAGCGCAGCCGAGGCGCTCTACGCCGGGCTGCGCGCCGCCGGCATCGAGGTGCTGTATGACGACCGCAACGAACGGGCAGGCGTCAAGTTCTACGATGCCGACCTGATCGGCGTCCCCATTCGTCTGACCGTCAGCGAGCGGGCGTCGGAAGCGGGTGGTTTCGAGGCCAGGCTGCGCTCCAGCGCCGAACGCACCGTTGTCCCGCGAGCGGGGGTGGTGGCCTATGTCAAGGAGCAGATCGAGCGACTGGAGAAGCAGGTCAGCTCGCGCACTGCTTGACAGGAGGGCCTGTCTGTAGGATAATGCTCCCCACTTGTTAGCAGGAGTGAGTCATGATCGAAGTAACTGATGCGACGTTTGAGGCTGA
>DAOTYD010000050.1:0-23880 GCA_034435295.1 Anaerolineae bacterium
CTTCTTCCCCCCGTGCTGGTGAGCGCTGGAGCAGGACGGGACGGGTGGGGGGGAGTGATTCCACCGCTGGCGGGGTTGGTGTGGGACGTCCCCACAGCCCGAATGGGCCGGTGCAGGCCAGGGTCGAGCCGGCCAGCATGGTGCAGAGCAATAACAACCTGATGAGCTTTTTCATAGCCTTCCCTCCTGATAGGCCCGCTCGACGGCAGCCAGGCCGTGAGCGTCGTTGATGCGGTTCAGCGCGGCGGCGGCGGCCTTGCGCACGCCCTCGCTTTCGTCTTCCAGGCGAATGATCAGCCCGCGCACGGCGCGCGGGTCGCCGATGCGGCCCAATGCCTCGGCGACGGCAATGCGCATCAGGCGGTTCTCGTTGCCCAGCCAGCCCAGGAGCGGCAAGACCGCGTCCGTCCCGACCTCAGCCAGCGCTTCCACGGCGGCGGTGCGCTCGGTCTCGTCCACGCTGCGCAGGCGAGCGATGAGCGGTTCGACGGCAGGCTTGCCAATGTGGCCCAGGGCCTTGACCACCGCCTTGCGCGCATAGTTGTCTCTGTGCCCCAGGCGGGAGATCAAGACAGGCACCGCGGGCTCGCCGATGTGCCCCAGGCCTTCGGCGGCGGCCTCGCGCACCTGGGCATTGGCATCCTCCAGGCAGGCGGTGAGTGGCTCCACTGCCCGCGGGTCGCCGATCTGTCCCAGCGCCCTGGCCGCGGCTGCGCGGATGGCGTTGTGGTTGCTCTCCAGTTGCGCCAGCAGGCGGGGCACGATGCGGGTATTGCCTGTACGTCCCAGGGCCTCGATGGCGGCGACGCGCACCTCTGCGCTGGGGTTTTCCAACAACGGCAACAGGCGCTCGACGCTCAGCCCGCCGATTCGCCCCAGCACGTCGACAATCGCCTGGCGCAATTGCGGATCGGCCCTGCTCAGCTCGTTGATGAGAGGTTCGGCGACGCGGGGGTCGCCGATCTGTCCCAGCGCCTGCACCGCCGCCAGGCGCATGGCGCGATCCGGCGACTTGAGGCCGTAATCGACCAGCGGGGTAATGGCGCGCGCGTCGCCGATGCGGCCCAAGACTTCGATCAGAGCGAGGGGCACAGGTTTGCGGCGCAACCGTTCGACCAGCAGCGGCACGGCAGGCGCTCCGATCTGGCGCAGGATGTCGACGGCGACGGCAGAGATCGCCGGGTTCTTTTCCAGACGGGCGATGAGGGCCGGCACCGCCGACAGGCCCATGCCGCTCAGCACTTCTGCCGCTGCCTGGCTCACCTGCGAGTTGTGGTCCTCCAGGCAGGCCAGCAGACGGTCCGCCTCCGGTTGGGCCATTTCCTTCAACGCCTCGATGGCGGCGCGGCGCACCCACCAATCCGTATCGGCCAGCCGCTCCAGCAGGTGGGGAACGGCGCGCTGGTCGCCGATGGCGTGCAGCGCCTCGACTGCAGCGCGGCGCACGCGCTGGTCTTCATCATCCAGCCGGCCGATGAGGGCGGGGACGGCGCTGACATTGCCGACGCGGCGCAGGGCATGGGCGACGGTCAGGCGCACGTTGACGTCTCGATGGGAGAGGTGGCTGACCAGCGGCTCGACCGAGAGGCCGCCCAGCCGCTCGATGGCCTCAGCCGCCGCCGCCTGCACGCGGCGGTCTCCATCGGTCAGCCGGGCGATGAGCGGCCAGACGGAACTGTCGCTGCCGATCTCGCCCAGCGCCGAGGCAGCGGCCTGGCGCACGCTCCAGTGGGGATGTTCGAGCTGATCGATGATGGCCGGCTCGGCCTGGGGGTCGCCGATGCGGCGCAACACCTCGATGGCCCCCACGCGCGCGGCCTCGTCGCCGCTCTTGAGCCGGGCCAGCAGGACGGGCAGCGCCTGGCGGCCCATCTGCACCAGCGCGTTCACCGCCGCGCGGCGGACCGCCTCGCTGGGGTCTTGCAGCTGTCCGACCAGCGGGACGATGGCGCGAGGGTCGCCGATCTGCTGCAGCGCCTCCACCGTCAGGCGGCGCACCCGCTGGTCGGGGTCGTTCAGGCGGGTGAGGAGGGGGCCGACGGCGGGGCCGCCCAGGCGGCTCAGCACTTCCACCGCCGGGCGGTAGACCCACCAGTCGGGGTCGCCCACGCAGGAGATGAGCGCTTCTTCGGCGCGCGGGTCGTCGATGCGGCTCAGCGTATCGGCGGCGGCAGCGCGCATGCCCTTGCTGCCGCTCTCCATCCTGGCGACGAGGGGAGCGACAGCCGGGGCGCCGATCTGGACCAGCGCGTCCCGCGCGGCCTGGCTGACCCGCCAGTCCGTGTCTTCCAGTCGTTCGATGAGCGGCTCGATGGCGCGGAGGTCGCCGATCTGTCCGAGCACCTCAGCCGCGCCACGGCGCACGCGATAGTCGCTGTCGTACAGACGGGCCGTCACCGGTCCGGCGGCAGCGGGGCCAAGGCGGACCAGCGCCTGCACGGTGGGGCGGTGGGTCCACCAGTCGGCGCTGCCCAGGCGGGAGATGAGCACTTCGAGGGCGCGCGGGTCGTCGATGCGGTTCAGCGCCTCGGCTGCGGCGGCGCGCACGGCGCGGCTCCCTCCTTCCAACTGGGCGATGAGGGCAGGCACAGCGCGCGGATCGGCGATCTTGCCCAGGGCTTCGACCGCCAGGACGCGGATGTCCTCGTTTCTGTCCTCCAGGCAGGCAACGAGGGCAGGGACGACGCGGCGGTCGCCGATCTTGCCCAGCGCTTCTACAGCTCGCTGGCGCGCCTGTCCGTCGGCGCTGCGCAGATAGGCGGCCAGGGGGGCTACGGCGCGCGGATCGCCGATGTTGCCCAGCGCTTCGATGGCGGCGTAGCGCGTGCGGGCGTCGGCATGGGCCAGATGGCTGATGAGCGGTTCGACCGCCAGTGCGCCGATGGCGGTCAGCGCCTGGATGAACGGCTCGTGGGCCTGGCCATCGTCTGTCCGGCGCAGTTGATCCAGGAGCGGCTCGATGGCGCGGGGGTCGCCGATCTGGCCAAGCGCCCTTGCCGCAGCGCGGCGCACGTTTTCTTCGGCGTCTCCGAGGGCTGTGACGAGAGCAGGGACGGCGTTGGCTGCGCCCGTCTCGCCGAGGGCTTCGGCAGCAGCGGCGCGCACTGCCGCGTCCGGGTCTTGCAGCAAGGGCAGGAGGGCGGTCAATGCGGCGCTGCCGATGCGGCCCAGCGCCTTTTGCACCGCGCGACGCACGCGCTCGTCCTGGTCGGTGAGGTGGAGCGTCAGCGGCCTGACCGCTGGCTCGCCGATGCGTCCGAGGGCGTCCACCGCGGCAGCACGGACCCACCAATCTTTGTTGCTCAGGCGCGCCAGAAGCTGCTCCAGCGCCCACGGAGTGCCCAGGTCGGCCAGCAGTTGGGAGGCCATGACCTGCTGTTCGATGCTTCCCCGCAGCAGGCTCTCCAGCGCGCCGATCAGGCGACGGCCGGCCGTGCTTTCCTCCGCCTCGGCGTTCTCGCGCAGGCAGAGGCAGGCCAGGCGCAGCCGCGCCTGGTCCGTCTCGCTGCCCGGCGGGAGGATGAAATCGAAAAAGTGGTTGAACTCGGCGCTTTCGATCTCGCCGGCCATGCGGATGGCCTGTTCCGGCCACGATCCCTCCGCGGCGATGCGATCCAACTGCTCGCCGCTGCGCCAGCGGACGACGGGGGCGCGGGCGGCAAAATAGCTCTGGAACTGGGAATGGGCAAAGGCCAGGCGGCGGCCATACACCTTGAGCAGGCCAGCGCGCACGGCCTGCTGGTAAGCGGGATGTGTAGGGCCTTGAGGGTCGGCCTGGCGCGCCTGGCGCGCCAGCGCCAGGCGGGTCAATTCGTCCATCACTGCCGGGAGAGGGGGGGAACCTTCGCCGCGCGCTGTTTCCAGAAGGTGTCGGCTGTAGGCGCGAAAGAGCGCCATGGCGTGGGGCTGATCCAGGCGCAGGCGGTTGGCTTCCACCAGCGTGATGAGCATGTCCAGCGTCAGGGGGGAGCGCGCCAACAGGGCGGGCGCCGGCCGTTGCAGCCAGGCCCGCAGCATCTCGGCCCGCTTCCCGCTGCCCAGGCGGTGGGTGACAAGGGCCAGCACCTGGTCGCTCTCCAGTTCCAGCAGGGTGAACGTCTGGCCGGGCTGAAAACGCGCACTGGGGCGGGCAGCCAGCAGAACCGGGCAGTTGGGGGAGGCGTTCAGCAGGGCGAACAGCCGTTCCAGCCCTGCCCGGCGCGGCTCGGAGGGGAGGTCGGCCAGGGCCTGGTCGAGCGTGTCGAGCAAGAGCACCAGCCGGCCGTCTTCCAGGTCGCGCTGCAGCGCCTCCTCGTCCGGCCAGAGGCGCGCGGCGCTCTCGCCGCCCACGCGGCGGGCCTGACCGAGCAGGAAGGCGAGGGGATTGAGAGTATGTCCTTCCATTCGCCAGTCCTGCAGGCGGGCGTGGAGGGGCAGGCGCTCGCCAAAAGCCTCTTCGAAGCGCTGGCGCTGCTGGAGGTCGAGGTAGCGGCGACGGGCGTCGCTGTCGGCCAGGAGCAGGGCCAGGGCGTGCAGGGTGGTCGTTTTGCCCGCGCCGGGCCGGCCGCTGAAGAGGACGCGCGGCGCGGCAGTGGCCGCGTCGACGAGAGAGGTGAAGGCGGCCGTTTCAGCTTCGCCCTGACGGCGCAGGCGGACCAGGAAAGTGTAGCCGGCATCGGCGGAACGAGGCCCGCCAGGAAAGGCCCGCCGCGGCAGCCAGGCCTTTTCCGCCTGAGCGATGTCGGGGTAGGCGGCGACGGCGCGGCGGTATTGACGGGCAGCGCGCATGCGCTCCTTCCGCGCGGCCAGGGGGCCGGCAGCCAGAGCGGCAGCAGCGCTGCGGCGCACGGGCCATGGCTGGTTTTTGAGGGCCTGGGTGAGCGGTTCGACCGCCTCCTCGCTGCCGATGCGGCCCAGGGCGGTCGCAGCGGCGCGGCGCACTTCCAGGTGCGGGTCGGATTGCAGCGCGGCGGCCAGGGCCGCTATGGCGCGGCGGTCGCCTGATTCTCCCAACGCCCGCGCCGCCGAGACGCGCGTCTCCGCCTCTGGCGCGGAGCGGAGGATGTCGATCAAACTCTTGATGCTGCCGCTGGTTTCCACCCCTGCCCCCTGTCTTTTCAGGATTATACCGCAAATGGGAGGTAAGGCAATGACAGTCGCGTTACAGCCTGATTGCGGCGGGCGGTGGAGGACAACTGCTCGCAATTGTCCTCCCTTGCGCCTGCTGCTGATGATGGTACAATCCAGGCGATGGACAATCGACTGAGCGAACTGACTGTTGCCCTGGGGCAGATGGATGTGCTGGTGGGCCAGCCGGAGCGGATGCTGGACAAGGCGCGGGCGCTGGCGGCGCAGGCGCGGGAGGCGGGCGCCGAGCTGTTGCTCCTGCCCGAACTGTGGCTGCACGGCTATGACCTGGAGCGGGCTGGCGAATGGGCCGCCTTGCCCGGCGAAGGGGGCTTTGCCGAGATGAGCGCCATCGCCCGCCAGTTCGGCCTCTATCTGGCCGGCTCCCTTCTGGAGCGACACGAGAAGGGGATCTCCAATACCGCGGTCCTCTACGCCCCTGACGGGGCGCTGTTGGGCAGCTATCGCAAGGTGCACCTCTTCCGCCTGATGAACGAGCCGCGCTACCTCTCCCCTGGCGACCGCGCGGTCCTCTGCCCGACGCCGTGGGGGCCGGTGGGGCTGGCGATCTGCTACGACCTGCGCTTTCCCGAACTGTTCCGCGCCATGGCGCTGGGAGGGGCGGTGCTGTTCCTGCTGCCGGCGCAGTGGCCGGTGCGGCGCATCGAGGCGTGGACGCTGCTGGCGCGGGCGCGAGCGGTGGAGAACGAGCTGTTTGTGGCGACGTGCAACCGCGTCGGCACGGATGGCCAGGTCGATTTTCCGGGCCGCTCGGCGGTGATCGACCCCTGGGGGCGGGCGCTGGTGGAGGGCGGCGAGGAGGAAGGGCTGCTGATCGCCCGCATCGACTGGAAAGAGATGCGCACAGCCCGCCGTTACCTCACCGTCTACGAGGACCGGCGGCCCGACGCCTACCATCTCTAGTCCAGCCGCTCGCTCACGCCGCGCACGGAAATCGCCAGGATCGCCCCGGCCAGCCCCGCCAGCGCCAGCGCGTGCGGCCAGATGGCCGCAAACGTGGCCCCTCTGAGCATCACCGCCCGCAGCACGAGCAGGTAGTGGTACATCGGCACGATCTGGGATATCCACTGGAAAAGGCGCGGCATGTTCTTGACCGGCACCAGATAGCCGGAAAAGGCAATGTCCACCATCGCCAGGATAAAGACGAGGAGGATGGCCTGCTGCTGGGTGCGGGAGAAAGCTGAGATGAGCACCCCCCAGCCGATCTCGGCAACGGCAAAGAGCACCGTCAGGCCCAGCAGGAGCAGGAACGAGCCGCGCATGGGGATGTGGAAGAAATAGACGGTCGTTCCCAACAGCAGCACAAAGTTGACCAGGCCGATGACCAGGGCGGGGATAGCCTTGCCCAGCACCATCTCCAGGCGGCTGAGGGGGGTGACCACCAGCGCCTCCAGTGTGCCCAGTTCGCGCTCTCGCGCCAGCCCCAGCGAGGCGACGGCCAGGGTGATCTGGTAGGTGATAAAGCCGACCTGGGCGGGAATGGCAAAGGAGCGAACGTTGTAAGCGGGGTTATAGTAGGTCACCACGCGCAGGTCGATGGGCGAAAACGTGGCCAGCCCCATCTCGCGGCTGCGCTCCAGGCCGAAATGGGTCAGGGTGGCCAGGGCGGCGCTTTCGAGGACTGCGCCGACGACGCTGTTGGAGCCATCGATCACAACCTGCAACGGCGTGGACCGTCGCGGGTCGACCAGCGCCTCTTCCAGGCCGCGCGGCATGATAATCCCCCCATCGACGCGCCCCCCATCGATCAGGCGGCGCAGTTCTGCTTCCGTCTCCACAAAACGCCAGACGGCCAGCTCCTCGCGGTTGTCCAGCTCCACAGCCAGGCGGCGGCTCGTCGCCGAGCGGTCCAGATCGAGCACGGCGATGTGCAGGTCGCTGATACGCTCTCCTGTCGCCTGAGCCAGCAGCAGAAGCTGGGCAAGGGGCAGCAGGAAGATAAACGTCGTCAGCAGGCGGTCACGGGTAAACTGAATGACCTCTTTCCAGACCAGGTTGGCGATGCGCAACAGGGCAGTCATCCTTCACCTCAGGCGCTTTTTGAACAAGAGCAGGCTCGCACACAGGCCGCCCAGTCCCATGCCCAGCAGGGCCAGGGCGCGCAGCCAGAGAGGAGCAAAGCCTGTGCCCTTGAGAAAGATGCTGCGGCTGATGGCGATAAAGTGGGTGGTGGGCAGGCTGTAGGCGACGAGCTGCGATCCCAGGTGGCCGTGGCTGACCGGGTAGATCAGGCCGGCGACGAAAAAGCTGGGCACGAAAAAGATCAGCAGCACCAGAAACATTGCCGTCTGTTGGCTGCGGGCAAAGTTGGCAACCAGCAGGCTGAATCCCATGCTGGCCAGCAGATAGGCGCTGGCCAGCAGCAGGTAGAGCGCCAGGTTGCCGCGAAAAGGGACACGGAAATAGACGACGGCAACCAGCCAGGCCAGGAGGACGCTGAGCAGGCCGGTGGAGAGGTAGGCGGAGAGCTTGCCCAGCAGGTACTCGGCGCCGCGGACGGGGGTCACGATCAGCCCCTCGAAGGAGCCGGCCTCTTTCTCGCGGGCGAGGGCCAGCGCGAGGGCCAGCGCGGGCATGTTCAACACGACCGCTGAGAGGCCCGGCACCATGCTGACCAGCGACTTGAGGGCCGGGTTATACCAGACCGTGCTGCGCAGTTCCAGCCCGCCTCCAGAGGGGAGGGGGCTTTGGAAGCGGCTGGCGAAAACGGCCGTGCGCTGGCTCAGCGAGGCGACTGCCTGGTTGGCGGCGATAGGGTCAGAGCCGTCGATCACGGCCTCGATCTGGAACGGCTGACCGGCGCGCAGCGCCTGCTCAAAGCCCGCCGGAATGACCAGCGCGCCGTTGACCTGTCCGGCCAGGAAGAGCTGGTCGAGGGCCTGGTACGAATCGGCGTAGCGGCGGATGTGCAGGTCGCCATCGGCGGTCAGCGCCGCGACGTACTGCCGCGAGAGGGCGCTCTGGTCCAGGTCCCAAAGCGCCAGATCGACCCGTTCCACATCGAAGGCAAAGATATAGGAAAGGGTCAACAGGAGAAAGGCGGGCGAGACCGCGACCAGGAAAAAGGTGCGCGGGTCGCGGAGGATATGGCGGAACTCTTTGCGGGCAATGGCCAGCGCGCGGTGCAGAGAGACGCGCCAGCGCCGGCCTGCCGCTTTGGCGCTCCAGAGATGCTCCCAGCCGTGCAACGACTCGCTCCGAGATTTGGTTTCCTCTGCGCTCTCTGCGTCCTCTGCGGTTCATGCAGATGGGGGTATGTTGCGGCTCAGGAGCCGGGGCGGCTCAGCCCGACGATGCCACGGATAGCGGTCAGCACGCCCAGCGTGACCTTGAGCGCGTCGGCCGGCTGAATCGCGGGGAGCGACTCGCGGCCTTCCTCGTTCACCTCGACGCCCGACTCGCGCAGATAGAGATAGGCCGCTCCCACTCCCAACAGCGCGCCGACGATGCCGCCGAACAGCAGAACTTTGGTTCTCAGATTCACCTTTGCCTCCTTACGCGGCGCGATATGCGCTCAACGTTGACGGTCGATCATTTCTGCCGCTCCCCGCGCTATGCCGCTGACGGTCGCCTGCAGCCTGGCGAGGGCAAAAACCGGCGCGGTCAGAAGCTGGCAGATTCGCCTGACGCCATAGATGCCCATGGTCAGATACTTCCAGGCGATGGAGAAATAGAAGGGGAGGGTGTGCCACCAGCGGGCGCGGAAGAGGCCGTAATTGACCAGCGCCAGCGCAGCCAGGACCGCCAGCGTCAAAACGGCGGCTTCGAGGGCCAACAGAATGATTGCCAGATCGCGCAGGATGGGCATAGCTCTCCCTCACAGGCATGCAAACCGGTATCAGGATGCTTTTTCAACCAGAGATTGTACCATAGAGGAATCGCGGAGGCAAACGCACCTTCATCAGGGTGTTCGCAGCAGAACGCCGACGTGGGGCAACCCTTGCTCGGCGGGGGCCTGTGACCCCCAGTGGGGGGCCGCCGGGTCACAGACCCGGCGGGAGCAGGGCGGGCGGGGTGCTCTATCCTTTTGCTTCGAACACCCCATCAGAGTACGCCGCCACAGGCTGTTTGCTCTGTTGCCAGCCTCTTTCTAACCTGCGGGAGAGTAGTGGCCGGTGAATTGTCAGGGGGAGGGGAACCTGGCTGTCACAGGTTTTCCTTGATCGCCTCGGCCACGGCGCGGGGGATGCCCGGCACGGCGGTCAGCTCGTCGACGCTGGCGGCGCGGATGCGTTCCAGCGAGCCAAAGGCCTTGAGCAGCGCCCGTCGACGTGCCGGCCCTACGCCGGGGATGCTATCGAGCTCTGAGGCCAGGCTGGCCCGCGTGCGCCGCTGCTGGTGATGGGCGATGGCAAAGCGGTGCGCCTCGTCGCGGACGCGCTGCAACAGGTAGAGCCCCTGCGAGGCCCTGGGCAGCCGCAATGGCTCGCTTCTGCCTGGCAGGAAAATCTCCTCCTCGCGCTTGGCCAGCGCAGCCACAGCGACCTGCCCCCCCAGACCGAACGCTTCCAGCACCTGGAGCGCCACGTTCAACTGCCCCTTGCCGCCGTCGACGAGCAGCAGGTTCGGCAGGATCGCCCAGCCCTTGCTCCCTCGCGTTCCTTTGGCCTCGCCTGTCGTGGCGGCCTGCCAGCGCTGTAGTCGCCGCGTCAGCACCTCGCCCATGCTGGCATAATCGTCCGGCCCCTCGACTGAACGGATGACAAAGCGGCGATAGTCGGCCTTGCGCGGCACGCCCTGCTCAAAGACAACCATGCTGGCGGTTGGGTATTCGCCCTGGGTGTTGGAGATGTCATAGCACTCGATGCGCGCCGGCCGGCGGGGCAGGCCGAGCGCCTCCTGCAACTCGTCCAGCGCCTGTTCCTGCTTATGCGCGTCAGCCTCCCACTGGGCGCGCACCAGATTCAACATCTGAGCGGCGTTCTCCTCGGCCATGCGCAGCAGTTCCCGCTTGCGGCCACGGCGGGGCACCTGCAGCGCCACTTTGGCCCCGCGCCGCGTGCGCAGCCACTCTTCGATCACCAGCGCCTCGTCGATATGGTCGGGCAGGATAACCTCAGGGGGAATGTAAGCGGCATCCTTGTAGAACTGCTTGAGGAAGGCGGCCATCACAGCGCGGTCTTCCTCGGCTTCGGTGCCCTCCAGCATAAAGAACTCGCGGCCCAGCAGCCTGCCGCTGCGGATGAAGAACACCTGCATACAGGCATTGACATCGTCGCGGGCAAAGGCGATGACGTCCTGGTCGCTGCCGGCGGCGGCGACGATCTTTTGCCGCTCGACCACGCGGCGGGCAGCCTGGAGCTGGTCGCGCAGGCGGGCGGCGCGCTCGAAATCGAGCGTCTCGGCAGAGGCGCGCATGCGCGCCTCCAGGTCGTGCAGCACCTCCTCGCTGTGGCCTTCCAGGAAGCGGATCAGGCCGCCGATCATGGCGCGGTACTCTTCCTGGCTCACTGCGCCGATGCAGGGGCCCAGGCAGAGCTTGATGTCATAGTAGAGACAGGCCCGTTTGTCCTGACCGCTGATCTCGCGGTTGCAGGTCAGGAAGGGAAAAGTGCGCCGCAGCATGTCCAGCGTCTCGCGCAGCGTCGGCGTGGAGGAGTAGGGGCCAAAGTAGCGGCTGCCGTCGCGCTCCATTCGCCGCGTGATCTGGACGCGCGGGTAGGCTTCGGCCCAGGTGATTTTGACGTAGGGATAGTGCTTGTCGTCCCGCAGGCGCACGTTGAAGCGGGGACGGTAGGTCTTGATCAGATTGGCTTCGAGGATCAGCGCTTCCAGCTCGGTCTCGGTGACGATGAACTCGAGAGCGTCGACCTCGGCGACCAGACGCCGTGTCTTTTGGTCTTGTTGGGCGGATGAGGTGAAATAAGAGCGGACGCGGCTGTGCAGGTTGACCGCTTTGCCGACATAGATGACGTCCTCCCGCGCGTCGCGCATCAGATAGACGCCGGGACGGGCGGGAAGCTGTTTGAGCGTTTGTTGGATGCGCTCAGAGGGGGCCACGTTCACACCCCTCGCACGGCCCACACAGAACCCGCCGCCGGGTTCTGTGTGGGCCGGGGGGAATCAGTTGGACGGACGGCTGCGAAAGCTGTCTCTAGAGCAGGCTGAGCATCTGTGGAAGCAGTTGGCTGAAGTATCCCTCGCTCGATAGATACCAGATGCCGCCTGCCAGCAAGGCGCAACAGCAGCACAGCAGCAGTACGGCGGCGACGACGACAAGGACAATGATCAGTGTCTTGTTGCTCTTTTTCTCTGCTGGCGGTGCCTCGTACTGATAGCTTTCTGGGGATGTATATTCTTCTGCCATCTTTTTTCTCCTTGAGTTTAGTTTGTCATACAGCGTTGGTCAGCGGATAGAGCAAGGCTGCAAGCAACTGAATCCATGCCAGCATGCCCCCCAATACCCCTGCAACGATGGCCGCGACAGCAACCCGGCGTTGTCGGGCATTCTCCTGCCCATAGCTCATTGCTCCCAGCAACACGGCTGCCAGGCTGCCCAGCCCCGGCAGGAGCGGGACAAAGGGCAGGAGAGCCAGACTACCCAGGCCGACCGCCAGAGCCAGGGTGGCGGTGTGCGGGGAGCGCTGCTCAACCAGGGGCTAGTACGTCGTGTTGCTCAACGTGGCGCACACGCCACAGGCGCTCATCCCGCCCACGCCCACAAAGATAATGAGAATATAGGCGAGAAGAGCGCAGAGGCCCAGGATGAGAAAGGCAACGCCAATCCAGCCAAGGATGATGCCGGCTTTGGCCATCCCCTCGCCGCCCATCGCGCCGCGGCTCTCTTCGATCTGCCGTTTGGCGATATAGCCCATGATCAGGCCGGCGATGCTGCCGATTGTGGGCAGAATGGTCAGGCCGAGGATGCCAGCGATGAGCGAGATGAGTGCCAGGGTGTTGGTCGGCGGCGAATAGGGCGGCTGGTAAGGGGGTTGCTGGTATACGGGCTGCTGATAACCGTATTGCGGATCCATCACATCCCTCTCCTTTTTGGGGTCTCTACGAATAAATCAGGCCAGCGTGCGCACCAATTTGTCCATAGAGGTGCGCCGCAAAGAGCGCCACCCAGGTTCCAACGGGCAGCATCAACAATGCCAGTACCACGTCAAAGATCCAGCCGCAGATGGGGACCAGGCTGAGGGCAGAGAGGATAAAGCTCATCAGGCCGATGATTGTGGAACCGGCGACGACGATGAGCAATTGGGCGATGAGGAGCTGCCCGATGTTGGCAAAGGCCAGGTGCAGCACCTCGCCGACGCGCAACGCAGCGCCGATCTCGCCACGGGCCGCAAAGACGATCTGCGCCATGGGCAAGAGGATGATCATCAGCAGCCAGGCCAGCAGGAGCACGATGCTGATCAGGATGACCAATACGATGGCGACAATGCCCAGCACTGTCATCACGTCCTCGTTCTGCCCGCCCAGGAAGGGCAAAATGATGGGCACAACAATGAGCCATGAGAGCAGCGTCAAAGGCAGGTTATAGACCAGGTTCACGACAAGCATCTTGAGCCCGTCCATAAAATAGCCGCCCAGGTCCTGCCATTCGGGCAGCGGGCGGGGGTGCCCGGCCATGACGTTGCGAATGGTGCAGATGACGTATCCCATCAGCGAGAGAGTGCCAAAGATGGGAATGAGCGCAATGGCCGCAGTGGTGATCAGTTTGGTCGTCCAGCGTTCGTCCTCGAAGACGTAGCCAAAGGCTTTTCCGACGTCCATCTTGCCCCCTGAAAAGGCTAGATAAGGGATAACACTGCTCATTATATCAGCATTAGGGCCTGGTGGCAACTGGCCATTTTCTGAGCTCGAATCTGCTTCGAACCCCCTTTCGCTCCTGGTGAATCCCCCTTTGGCTCCTGGTGAATCCCCCTTCGCTGCTGGCGAATCTCCCTCTGCTCCTGGCGGGTCTGTGACCCGCCAGCGCGCGCAGAGCAGGCAGGGCGGCGGGGTCACAGACCCCGCCGGAGCAGAAAGCGGCCGCTGCTGAGGTAGGTTGAGCTGTAAACAGGCAGGGCGGCGGGGTCGCAGACCCCGCCGGAGCAGGAACCCTCATCCCGTCTGCCGCGGGCGGTATTGGATGGCCTCGGCCAGATGTGCCGTCTCGATCTTGTCGCTGCCGGCCAGGTCAGCGATGGTGCGCGCCAGCTTGAGGATGCGGTGAAAGGCCCGCGCGCTCATCTGGAGCTGCTGCATTGCCGCCCGCAACAGCGACCGCCCGGCCTCGTCCAGCGGGCAGAACTGGCGCAACTCTGCCGGTCCCATCTCGGCGTTGGCCGTCAGCGGGGTGCCGGCGAAGCGGCGGCGCTGGATCTCGCGGGCGCGCTCGACCCGCGCGCGGATGGCTGCCGATGGCTCCCCCCGCCGCTCGTCGGTCAGCTTCTGATAGTCCACCCGCGGCACCTCGACGTGGATGTCGATGCGGTCGAGCAGCGGCCCGCTGATGCGCTTCTGATAGCGGGTGACCATGGCCGGGCTGCACGTGCATGGGCGCACGGGATCGCCCCAGTAGCCGCAGGGGCATGGGTTGAGCGCGCCGATGAGCATAAAGCGGGCCGGAAAGGTGAGCGTGCCGGTGGAGCGGGCGATCGACACGACGCCGTCCTCCAGCGGCTGGCGCAGTCCTTCCAGGGCACGGTTGCCAAACTCCGGTAGCTCGTCCAGGAAGAGCACGCCACGGTGGGAGAGGCTGATCTCGCCGGGGCGGGGCCAGTGGCCACCGCCGACCAGCCCGGCGTGGCTGATGGTGTGGTGCGGCGCGCGGAACGGCCGTTGGCGGATGAGCGGCGTGTCGGCCGGCAGCAGCCCGGCGACCGAGTAGATCTTGGTGACCTCCAGTGCCTCCTCCAGTGTCATGTCGGGCAGGATCGACGGCGTGGAGCGGGCCAGCAGGGTCTTGCCGGCCCCTGGCGGACCGGTCATCAGCACGTTGTGCGCGCCCGCTGCCGCCACCTCCAGCGCCCGCTTGACGTGTTCCTGGCCGCGGATGTCGGCAAAATCGACGGTGTAGGGCGGCGGGGGTTGTGCGGTCGGGTCCTGGTCGGGCTTGTATGGAGCGATCTGGCGCAGTCCCTGCAGGTGCGCTGCCAGTTGGGCCAGATTCGTCACCGGCAGCACCTCCAGCCCGTCCAAGAGCGCTGCCTCCGGCGCATCCTCAGCCGGCACAAAGATGCGCTGGATCTTTTCCTGACGGGCCATCGCGGCGACGGGCAGAATGCCGGGGACGTGGCGCACCGAACCGTCGAGCGAAAGCTCGCCGACAAAGAGCGCGTTTTCCGTCGCCTCCGGCCAGGCCTGCTCGGAGGCGATCAGGACGCCTACCGCCATGGGCAGGTCATAGGCCGGGCCGGCCTTGCGGATGTCGGCCGGGGCCAGGTTGACCGTGATGCGCTTGCGCGGAAAGAGCAGGCCCGAATTTTTCAACGCCGCGCGCACGCGCTCGCTGGCTTCTTTGACCGAGGTGTCGGGCAGACCTACGACGATGAGGGAGGGCAGGCCGGGGGATGTGTCCACTTCCACCTGCACAAGCACCCCGTCCAGCCCCACGAGGGCGCAACTGGTGATTTTGGCTAGCATTGTCGGCTCCGATGAAAGGCTGTTTCTAGTTTACCACAACCGCGCGTGATGGCAAGTGAGCGCAACTGTACGAATGGGGTTCAGTTGACAGGGGTGGTTGGACATGCTATAGTGAGTCCGACAGACAGGCGGGAGGTACAAAGTGACTTCGATCAAATTGCTGACTGTGCGGGGAATCCCGATTCGGATGCATATCACCTTCCCTCTCATCCTGATCCTGGCCGCCTTCCAGTTTGCGCTGGGGCAATCGGACTGGCTGCAAGGGGCGCTTTTTGGCGTCGTGGCGACGTTGTTCCTCTTCGTCGGCGTCGTCCTGCACGAGTTGGCCCACAGCGTGGTGGCGATGGCCTTTGGGACAGAGGTGGAGGACATTGTCCTGTTGCCGCTGGGCGGCGTGGCGCAGATGAAGCGCATGCCCGAAAAGCCCTACCAGGAACTGCTGATGGCGGTCGCCGGACCAGCGATGAGCGCGCTGATCGGCATCACCCTGGGCTTGCTGACGCTGCTGCTCATCCCCCTCGGAACGCTGGCCGAGTTTGCCCGCTCCATGGCGACGGGCGGCCTGCGCTGGGCCTATCTGCTGCCGTACCTGACTGTCGTCAATCTCTTCCTGGCCGGCTTCAACCTGCTGCCGGCCTTTCCGATGGACGGTGGGCGCGTGCTGCGGGCCTTGCTGGCGACGATCATGCCCTTCAGCCGGGCAACGGCCATCGCTGTCTCGGTGGGGCAGGGGCTGGCCTGGCTGCTGGGGCTGATCGGGCTGATGGGGCGCAACGTGCCGATGATCCTGGTCGCCGTCTTTGTCTACGTTGGCGCGGCCCAGGAAGGGCGGATAGCGCGCATCAAGACGGCCCTGGCCGGGTTGCGCGTGGGGCAGGCGTTCTCCCGTCAGGCCCGCACGGTCTCGCCAGACGCGACGCTGGAGCAGGCTGTCGATCTGACGCTGGCCGGCTTCCAGTCCGACTTTCCTGTCTGCGACGGCGAGCGGCTGGTCGGCATGCTGACCCGCGTTGATTTGCTGCTGGGGTTGAAGGAGAAGGGGCCTGGCGCGCCTGTCAGCCAGGCCATGCGCCGCGAGTTCCTGGTCGCCCAGCCGGGCGATGACCTGTTCGAGATCCAGCAGCGCATGGCCGAAGAAGGTATCGAAGCCGTTCCGGTGGTGGAGAACGGGGTTTTTCGGGGCGTGCTGACCCGCCAGGACCTGGAGGAGGTCTATGGCCTGGTTACGGCCAGCCCTGGCCTGCTGCCGCGCCATGCGCAGGCGGCAACCGCCGGGCCGCAGGTAGTGAGCGGCGAGACGGAGGAGGGTGCTGTCAGGGCCTGTAGTGGCACTGGGTGAGCAGATGTCTTTGGCAGCCGAAGATTCGTGCGAATTCGCGTCAATTCGTGGCGAAGGGGAGGAGAAGGATGAGCGGGAATCGGCCGCAACGCGCCCTGGTTCTCTCCGGCGGAGGGGGCCGGGGAGCCTATGAGTGCGGCGTCTACAAGTACCTGGAAGAGGCCGGCCTGGATGTGGATATCCTGGTTGGCACGTCCATCGGCGCGATCACGGCGGCGGCCATCGCCTCTGGGCGCAGCGCTGCCGAGCTGGAGGCGGCCTGGCTGCAGACCCGCTCCCGCGACATCCAACGCTTTCTGCGCCTGCGCCCCTGGCGGTCGATCTTTGACACGACCCCCTGGTATCGCACCCTGCGTCGCTTTATCGATTTCAACCGCCTGGCCGAGACGGACAAACACCTGCTGATTACGGCCACCGAGGTCGAGGGTGGGGCGCTGCACGTCTTCGACAATCGCCAGATCGCCATCACCCCGGCTCATATCATCGCCAGTTGTTCTGTGCCGCTGGTTTACCCCTGGACCCGTGTTGGCCGGAGCCACTTTTGGGACGGCGCGGTGATGGCCAACACGCCGCTGGCCAGCGCCATCGACGCCGGCGCTGACGAGGTGCTGGTGGTGCTGCTCTCGCCGGTGGGCGCGCGGCGCATCCAGCTCCCCCGCTGGCCCTGGGATGCCATCGCCGTGATGCTGGACATGTTCCTCATCGCCACCTTTGAGAACGACATCAAGCAGTTGGAGAGGGTCAACAGGTTGGTTATGGCAGGAATGGACACCGGCCACCGCCAGGTACGCTGCCATGTGATCGCGCCTCAGGAAGCTATGAGCGCACTGCGCATCTTTCACTACGATCCGGCGGTCAGCAAGGGGTTGATCGAGCAGGGCTACCAGGACGCCAGACGAGTCCTGGAATCGCGGCCTGGATGACCGAGCAGATCGAAGGCAGCGTCGAACGGGTCACCTACTATAACGAGGAGAGCGGTTATACCGTCCTGCGCCTCAGCGTCCCCCGCCGCTCTGACCTGGTGACGGTGGTGGGCAATCTGCCCGAACTCCAGCCCGGCGAGCGGCTGCGGCTGGAGGGAGTCTGGACCAATCATCCCCGCTATGGCCTCCAGTTCAAAGTCGAGCGCTGTGAGCAACTGCTGCCGGCCACCGTCGAGGGCATCCGCCGCTACCTGGGCTCAGGGCTGATCCGCGGCGTGGGGCCGGTGACGGCGGAGCGGATCGTGGCCTGCTTTGGGGCCGAGACGCTGGAGATTCTCGAGCGGGAGCCGCAGCGGCTGCGAGAGGTCCCCGGCGTGGGCAGCAAACGGGCGGCGGCGATCTTCCAGGCCTGGCAGGAGCAGCAGCAGATCCGCCAGGTGATGCTCTTTCTGCAAGGCCATGGCGTCTCGACCGCGCTGGCGGTCAAGATCTACAAGGCCTACGGCGACGGGGCGCTTCAGGTGGTGCAGGAGAATCCCTACCGCCTGGCGCGCGATGTCTGGGGCATCGGCTTCAAGACCGCAGACAAGATCGCCCGCAACCTGGGCATGCCGCCCGATGCCCCGGCGCGCATCGAGGCTGGCGTGGCTTACGCTCTCAGCCAGATGGCCGACGAGGGGCATGTCTATGT
The DNA here is from genome assembly GCA_034435295.1 of Anaerolineae bacterium. Lineage (GTDB taxonomy): Bacteria > Chloroflexota > Anaerolineae > B4-G1 > DUEL01 > DAOTYD01. Next base: position 17,654 of record DAOTYD010000050.1, read on the forward strand.
GCCGCGAGACGAGCTGGTGCGCAGGGCGGCGGAGCTGCTGGAAGTCAATGTGGCGCTGGTGCCGCCGGCCATCGCGGCGCTGGATGAGGACCAGGTCGTTCGCCAGGAACGGCTGGCCTATCCCCTGGTGGACGCTGCGCCGGGCGCCGTGCGCGAGGAAGAGGCCGTCTACCTGGCGCCGTTCTATTACGGCGAGGTCGGCGCCGCCGGCCGGCTGCAGGCGCTGGCGGAGAGCCAGGCCACCCGCCTGGGCCGCTTCCGGCACGTCGACTGGGGGACGCTGTTGGGCCAACTGGCCCGCGACTCGGCCATTGAGCTGTCGGCAGAGCAGCAGGAGGCGGTGCGGGCGGCGCTGACGCACAAGATCACCGTCCTCACCGGCGGTCCCGGCACGGGCAAGACCGTGACCGTGCGCACGGTCATCGCCGCGCTGGAGGCGCTGGGCGGCCGCTATGCGCTCTGCGCCCCTACCGGCCGCGCCGCCAAACGGCTTGCTGAAGCCAGCGGCCGGCCCGCGCAGACGGTACACCGCCTGCTGGACTATTCGCCGCTGGAGGGCTTTCGCCGCAACGAGCAGAATCCGCTGCCGGTTGACCTGCTCATCGTCGACGAGGCTTCGATGCTCGATCTGCTGCTGGCCCATCACCTGCTCAAGGCGGTCGATCCGGCGGCGCACCTGCTATTGGTGGGGGACGTGGACCAGTTACCGTCGGTGGGGGCGGGGGATGTGCTGCGCGATGTGATCGCCTCGGGCCGCGCGCAGGTGATCCGGCTGACGCACATCTTCCGCCAGGCGGCGCAGAGCGGCATCGTCGTCAACGCCCATCGCATCAACGGGGGCGAGTTTCCCATCCTCAACGAGTTCGACGACTTTTTCTTCTTCGGCAAGGAGGAGCCGCAGGAGGCCGCTGACTTGCTGGTCGATGTGGTCACGCGGCGCATCCCGGCCAAATTTGGCCTCGATCCGCTGGAAGACGTGCAGGTGCTCTCGCCGATGTACCGCGGCCCGTGCGGCGTGTCGAACCTGAACGAGCGGCTGCAAGAGGCGCTCAACCCGCCGGCGGACAGTCGCCCGGAACGGCGGCTGGGCGGGCGGACGTTTCGCGTGGGTGACCGGCTGATGCAGGTGGTCAACAATTATGCGCCGGGCAAAGAGGTCTACAACGGCGACATCGGGCGGCTGGTGGCGATTGACGGCGTCAACCAGACGCTGACGGTGCGCATCGACGAGCGGCGGGTGGTCTATGACTGGAGCGAGGCGGATGAGCTGGTGCATGCCTACGCTATCTCGGTACACAAGAGTCAGGGCAGCGAGTATCCAGCGGTCGTCATGCCGCTGACGACCCAGCACTATCTGATGCTGTCCAGGCCGATCCTCTATACGGCAGTGACCAGGGCCAGGGAGCTGGTGGTGCTGGTCGGCGCGCGGCGGGCGATCGGCATTGCGGTGCGCAACAACCGCGTCGTCGCGCGACATTCCGGGCTGCGGCTTCGCCTCACGCCATAGCTGGTGCTGGATGCGCACGAGGAGGAAACGATGAGCAAAAAGGAAAATGAGCTGAGACGGTAGCAGGAACGGCCCTCCGGTGGTATAATGAACTTGTGCGGGGCGAGACTTTACCCTGATATGGAGAGGATTCCTGTTCGGTTTACCATGAGGCAGGGGGATCGGCCATGAGCCGTCGCGGCTTTACCCGTGGGCAGAAGGCTGTTCTGCTCATAATGGCGCTTGCTGTAGTGGGAGTGTTTGGCATGTTGGGCTATGCAGTGCGTACTACGATCCAGTGGATGAACGCAACGGCCTCACCGTCGCCGGTTGCTGTTTCTCCGCTGACAACGCCTGTCTCTCCGCTGCCCACAGCAACGCCGATTCCCTCTTCGCCGACCCCCTCGCCAACTCCCACCCGCGTCGTGCCGCTCTCGCAAATCCAGAGCGCCCGCGCTGTTCACGAGATGAGCCGCATCGTCGCCAGGGTGCGGCAGTTGCCGCCGGTGGAACAGATCCCGGTGACCTTCCCCACCGAGCAAGAGATTGCGATTCTCCTGTTGCAGCGTTATCAACAGGAGCGGCCACAAGAAGAACTGCGCTTCTACGCAACGCTGGGCCTGATTCCCTTGCTGGACCCCCTGCCGCTGCCCGACGTGGGGGCGCAGGCGGGACATGCCTTGAGCCTGTATCTGCCTGCTGGACGACAGATCATGCTCGTCTCCAGGCGGGGGCCGGCAACCCCCGACGTCGAACGGGCGCTGGTCTATGCTCTGGCCCACGCCACGCTGGACCGTTCTTTCGATACCGAGAATCTGTCTCCCTGCCAGCAGACGACCGACGCGGCTTGGGCGCTGCGCGCGGTGGTGGAAGGGGACGCCATGTTGACGACGGCGCGCTACGCCGGCCTGAGCGAGGATGCAGAGATCCAGGCCCTGGCCCGCCTGGCGGCCGATGCCCTGGAGCCGAGCTACGCGCCGCTGCAGGGCGATCCGCTGATGGAGCGGTTGCGCCTCTTTCCTTACCTGGATGGCATGCGCTGGGTTGCGGCGCTCTATGATCGGGGAGAATGGTCAGCGGTGAACCGCGCCTACGGACGCCTGCCATGTTCCACCGAGCAGGTCCTCCACCCCGAACGCTATCTGGATGAAGAGCCGGTCGAGGTGGTTTCGCTGCTCGACCTGGGGCCTGTGCTGGGCAGAGGGTGGAGCCGTGTGCGTCAGGACACGCTGGGCGAGTTGTTGCTCGGTCTGCACCTGCGTGCGCACCTCGACGATGAGCAGATGGCCTGGCAGGCCGCCGACGGCTGGGCTGGCGACTCGCTGGCCCTCTGGGAGAACGGCAGCGGTCAGCAGGTGATCCTCTGGCGCATTGCCTGGGACAACCGGGACGAGGCCGAGGCGTTTGCGCGCGTCTATGGACTGATGGCGCCGCGCTTCCGCACGCCGCCGCTTCTGGAGAGCGAGGCCCCCTTCGACCTGCCGGGCCGTTACTGGAGCGGCCCAGCCGGGGCTGGCTATCTGGTCCGCGCCGGGCGGACGGTGACGGTGGTGTGGGGCCCCGACGCGGAGACGGTGACAACCATCGCTCAGGTGTTGCCATGATCAAGTCGCAGCGCAGGCGGCGCTGGCTGTGGCTGGCGCCTTTCCTCGTCGGCGCAGGGGCGTTGGTGGGTGGAGCGCTCTGGACGCTGGGCGTGCGCTACAGCGACCGCATCTACGCGGATGCTGCGGCTGTGCCGCGGCGGGATGTCGCGCTCGTCTTTGGCGCGGGCTATTGGCCCGACGGCACGCCCAGTGACGTGATGAAGGACCGCGTCGAGGCGGCGGTGGCGCTCTACCAGGCCGGGCGCGTCGAGTACGTCCTGTTCAGCGGCGATAACCGCTTTGTCGATTACAACGAGCCGGGCAAGATGCGCGAGTATGCCCTGAGCCTGGGCCTGCCGGACGAGGCAATCGTGCTGGACTATGCCGGGCGGCGCACTTACGACACCTGCTACCGCGCGCGGGCCATTTTCGGCCTGCAGGAGGTGGTGCTGGTCACCCAGCGCTACCACCTGCCGCGTGCGCTGGCGACCTGCCAGGGCCTGGGGCTGGATGCGGTCGGCTATGTGGCGGACCGGCGGCCCTATGAGCACATTCGCTCCTATTGGGCGCGCGAGGTGCCGGCGCTCTGGCTGGCCTGGTGGGACCTGTGGGTGCGCCGTCCGACGCCCGTACTGGGTGAGCCAATTCCTGTTTTGGAGGGAGGGTAGAGTGGAAGCGAGCCGTGAAAAGGCGTGGCAGCTCTTGACAGAGTACACGGAGAATCCCAACCTGGTCAAGCATATGCTGGCCGTGGAAGCGGGGATGCGGGCCTACGCCCGCCGCTTTGGTCAGGACGAGGAGATATGGGCGGCGGCAGGTCTCTTGCACGATTTCGACTATGAGCGCTTCCCCGACGAGCATCCCATGGCCGGCGCTCGCCTCTTGCGCGAGCAGGGATGGCCGGAGGAAATTGTCCACGCCGTCCTTTCTCACGCTGCCGAGAGGACGGGCGTGGCCCGCGAGAGCCTGCTGGACCGGGTCCTCTTTGCCGTGGACGACCTGACCGGTCTGATCACTGCCGTGGCGCTGGTGCGACCTTCCAGGGACATCCGTGATGTGGAGGTCAAGAGCGTCAAGAACAAGTGGAAGGATCATCGTTTTGCTGCCGGGGCGCATCGCGAAGCCATCGAAGAGGGTGCTGCAGCTATCGGCGTCGAGCTGTGGGAACACGTCGGTATCGTGCTGGAAGCGATGAAAGGTATCGCTGCCGAGTTGGAGCTCGACGGGCGGCTGGCAGCGTGAGCGAGCGGTTTGTATGAGTGTCGAGCCAGAGATTCCGATTCCAGCAGAGCAGCCGCGCTATTGCCCGGCCTGCGGCACGCGCGTCGCGGCGCGGGCCAAAACGTGCCTGATGTGCGGCGCATCCCTGGAGGCCGCAGTCGAAGAAAAGATCGCGGTCGAGGAAGCTGCGCCACGACAGCGCTGGCGCGGCTGGTTCTGGCTCTCTGCCTTTGGCCTGGCGCTGGGGATTCTGCTCCTTCTGGGCGTGTTGATGCAGCCTTTTCTGTTCCCCGCCGCCTCCGAAACGCCGCCGGGCACTCCTCCCACATCGACTCCCCTGCCTTCGGCGACTGGCCTGCCGACCAACACACCGACGGCAACGCCAACCTTTACGCCGATCCCCCCTCGCGCTCATCTGGTGCAGCAGTACGAGACGCTGATCTCGATCGCTGCCATGTACGATACCACCGTCGATGAGCTCTTGCGCCTGAATCCGGGCATCACCCCCGAATTGCTCCAGGTCAACCAGGTGCTGCTGGTCCCCGCTGCCACGCCGACGCCGGCAATGACGCCAACCCCGGATCCCCATGCCACGCCGACGCCGACGCCGGGCGACTTTATCATTCACGTGGTCGCGCCAGGCGAGACGCTGCTTGCCATCGCCCGGCAGTACAGCGTTACTGTCTCGCTCATCCGCGCGGCCAACCCCCAGATTCCACCCGGGTCGGATCTCATCCAACCCAATCAGCCCCTCATTATCCCCCTGGGCACGCCGATGCCCACGGCGACGCCTACCCCCGATCCCAACGCCACGCCGACGCCCATCCCTCCCTACCCGGCGCCATGTATGATCAGCCCGCCCGATGGGGCGGTCTTTGGCGGCGCAGACGCCGTGATCGTTCTACAGTGGACCGCGGTGAGGGTGCTGGGCAGCGGCGAATGGTACGAGCTCCGCATCATCCCTCCAGAAGGAGAAGTAATCGTCGAGCGGACCCGCACCACAGCGTACCGACTGCCCTCTGAGCTGTTCCCAAGCGGAAGGGGACGACAGTTCCGCTGGCAGGTGCGGGTGGTGCGCCTTGTCCGCCAGACAGGCACGTATGAACCGGCATCGCTGGAGAACAGGCCGTTTTCGTTTTCGTGGCTCGAAGCTCCCTTGACGCCGACAGCGGCGCCAGAGCCGTGACCGAAGGCCAGTTGAGAAAGGAGGTGGAGTAGCTCGTTTTTGCGCCAAAGTGTAACTCTTCTCGCCTGGAAAAAAATCGCAGGTCTATGCAGCGGACTTGTAGTCAGGACTTTTCCAGGCACAACGGATGGTTACGTGGCTGCACGGTATTTGCCTCTTGAGGAGGGGAAAAAATGAAAAAGTGGATTGGAATGGCTATGGTTCTTCTGGTTCTGGCCACTCTTGCCTGTGGCAATGTTGTGCTGCCGACGGCCGAGCCGACGACTGTGCCCGGCGGCGGGCAGCAACCCCCTGGCGGTGGTCAGCAACCACCCGGCGGCGGGAAACCCGGCGGTGAACAACCGCCTGGCGGCGGGCAACAGCCTCCCGGTGGCGGCGGACAACAACCGCCTGGCGGCGGGCAACAGCCTCCCGGTGGCGGCGGACAACAACCGCCCGGCGGCGGCAACGCGACCATCGTCATGCACAACAACTCTGGCCAGACGGTTGTCTATGCCTACGTTTCTCCCTGCACCGACACGACCTGGGGCAATGACGACCTGGGCTCGTCCACCGTGCCCAACGGCGGGACGTTCACCTTCCAGGTGCCGGCGGGCTGCTACGACCTGAAGGCGGAAGGCTCTGGCAACACGGTCATCGAGACCGAGATGGGGGTCAACGTCAGCGGGACGTATGACTGGTACGTGACCAGCAGCGGCGGCGGACAGCAGCCGCCCGGCGGCGGGAACGCGACCATCATCATGCACAA
>DAOTYD010000051.1:0-9058 GCA_034435295.1 Anaerolineae bacterium
CGCCTCACCCGCCTCCGGCTCGCCCGACCCCTTCCGCGCGGCGCGCTGGCGGGTTTCCCCCTGGGCGGTCGGCGCGTCGAAGGTCAGCGGCACATAGACGCCGCCCTCGCCCAGCAGCACCAGGCGGCGCGGCTGGCCGACGCGCTCGTCCTGGGCCAGCGCGGTAAAGGCGTGGGTCTCGACGACGCCGTAGCGCTCGCGCAGCGCGTCCAGGTAGCGCTCACGGGCCGCGGCCGCCTCTGGCGTGTCCAGCCACTGCGCCGGCGGCTCTGTGTACTCTGCCTCCAGTTCGGCGATGAGCGCCTCCAGGCGGCGTTTTTCCTTGACGAGCTGGAGGGGCACGTCGGTGCTGAGGACGTACTCGGCCTCCCGCTCCTGGATCAGCCGCAGCGCCTCCCGCGCCTGGGTCAACCGGCGGCGCAGGGATTCCCGTTCCGAGATGCTCTTGTGGACATGGCTCATCGTGCACCTCCGGCCCCGGCCGGACTGTCGTGGGCGGCCCGTCGGCCGCCCCTACCCGCCCGGCCGGGGCATCGTCGTGTTCGGCCGGCCCCGCCGGAAGCGGGGCGCGACCGGGACGCGGGGTCTGGACCTCTCCTCGTGGGCGCCGTTCGGCCGGCCCGTGAGCTGGCCGCACCGTGGCGTTGGCCTCTGTGAGACGTGCGGACGCAGCGAAACCCCCTGTTGTTGTTCCTGTTCCTGGGGTTGTTCCTGTTGCGATAGGCGCAGCGACACCTCGACCCCGGCCCCACAGCTCGCCCCGCCTCACGGGGCGTTGCTGCCCTCTTTGGCGGCAGGCCGCTCCAGGGAGGCCCGCCAGCCGCCCAACTGTTTGCCGATCTCGGCCAGCATCGCCGAGACGTGCTGATACTGCCCCAGGTTCATGTAGAAGCGCTCCTGGCCCAGGCGCAGCAGCGCCTTGAGCGTCTCCAGCTCCACGTCGGCCTGCAGAAGCGTCCGTATACGCTCCTCCCCCTGGACTTTGCGCGCCCGCAGCAGCAGGCGGTAGAAGCCGATGGCGCACTCCAGCACCTGGCGGGCCAGGAAGAAACGCTGCGGGCGCGGCCAGTGCTCCAGGTGCGGCACCAGCCAGGCCAGCAGGTCGTGGGTCTGCACGTAGATCGGCGCTACTTTCGACATCGCTCTGCTTACTCCTCCTGGCGGAAAACGAACCGGCGCAGGATGCGTCCGCGCAAGCGGTAGGTGTTGCCGTGGGCGGCGTGGGCCACCCAGGCGCGCACCGAGGCGGAGAGGGCCTCCTGGCTCAGCTCGCCGCGGGCAAAGGCGGCCTGCTGACGGCGCAGCCGCCGCAGGGCATAGCGGACGTTGTCCCGCCGCAGGCGGCAGTAGTGCGGGAACAGCCGCCAGCCGAGAAAATCAATGCCGTCACGCACCGGAAAGACCTGCGCCTTTTCCTCGTGGAGCGTCAGCCGCAGCGTCTGCAGGAAGGCGATGATCTCCCCCCGCCAGCGGTGCAGCGTGGGCTTGTCGGCGGCAAAGAGCAAAAAGTCATCGCTGTAGCGCAGGTAGGCCGGGCAATGTAGCTCCTGCTTGACAAAGAGATCGAGGGGATGCAGGTACAGGTTGGCCCAGTGCTGCGAGGTCAGGTTTCCGATCGGCAGCCCGCGCGGGCGGTTGACGGCAAAGAGATCATCGCCGGGGAAATAGACCGGCGTGTAGCAGTCGCTCAGGATGCCGGCGCCCGACTCCAGGATGCGCTCGATCAGCCAGAGCGTGTCCGGACAGGCGACATGGCGGGCGATCAGGTCCAACAGGATGGCGTGATCCACGCTGGGGAAGAACTCGCGCACGTCGCACTGGAGCGCGTAGGGGAAGCGGCGGGCGAACCACTGCGCCCGATCCAGCGCCCGGTGGGTGCCCTTGCCGGCGCGGTTGGCGTAGGTGTCGTGGATGAAGCGCGGCTCAAAGATCGGCTCCAGGACGTTGATCAGCGCGTGGTGGACGACGCGGTCGCGGTAGGGGGCGGCGCTGATCTTGCGCGCCTTGCGTTCGACGACGATGAAACTGCGGTAGGGGCCGGGGCGGTAGGCGTGGGTCAGCAGCTCCTCGCGCAGGAGCAGCAGGTTCTCGCCCAGGTTGTGCTCGAACTCGGCCACCTCGACGTGCTTCCGTTTCCCGCCCTTGCGCGCCTGGCGGTGGGCCAGGTAGAGGTTGTCGAAACCGCAGACCTGCGGGTAGAGGTGTTTGTAGGTTTTGGGCATGCTCAGCTCCGTGCAGCCATCCGCGTTCCCATTCGTGTCATCCGTGTGCCAATCCGTGTCATGTACCGCCCGCGACCAGAGGGGCTTCGCCCCTCCTTCGACTACGCTCAGGACAGGTCTGGACTCCCCATCGGAAAGGAACAAGGAACAAAGGACAATGGACAAGGAACAAAGATCACGAGGAGGAGGCCCGGACGCAGCGAAACCCCCAGTCGTAGTTCCTGTACCCGGGGTAGTCCCAGCTGCGATAGGCGCAGCGACACCGGGCCGCGCCGTTGTACCACGACCCGCCGCGCAGGATGCGCATGTCGTCCCCCTCCAGCTCCTCCCGCCCGTCTTCGGCGCGGTAGGGGTAACCTCCATACTTGCTGGAGCACCACTCCCAGACCTGGCCGACGGTCTCGCTGACCCCGTAGGGGCTGTCCCCGGCCGGGTACTGGCCGACCGGCGTGGTGCGGCCGGGGCCGCGTTCCTTGTTGTTGCAGCGGGCCGCGTCCCAGGTGTTGCCCCACGGGTAGCGGCGGCCGTCCGCGCCGCGGGCGGCCTTTTCCCACTCCGCCTCGGTCGGCAGCCGGTAGGGCCGCCCCGTTTTCGCTGCCAGCCAGTTGCAATAGGCCAGCGCCTCGTACCAGGAGACCCCCACCACCGGCTGCGAAGGGTCGTTCCATTGTTCATCGGCCCAGTAACGCGGCTGCGTCCAGCCCGCGCTCTCCTTCTGCTGCCAGCCAGCTTCGCTCCAGTATTCGCGGGTGGCGTATCCCCCATCGTCAATAAAGCGAGCAAACTCGGCGTTGGTGATCGGGTAACGGGAGATGGCATAGGCCGGCAGGATCACCTCGTGCTGGGGCGCCTCGTCTGTCAACCAATCGCGTGTTGCCCCCTCGTATTCCGCCTTCAGCAGGCGGAACAGCTCGTCCACCTGGGAGGGCGGCGTGCCCATCAGGAAGGGCCCGGCAGGGATGACGACCATCTGCGGCTCGAAGGGCAGGCGGGCGACCTCAGCCTCGACCGCCCGCTCCTCCACCGCGCTGCGGGTCAGGTAGATATACTCCAGCACCCCCGCCGGCGGCAGGTCAGCAAAGTTGGCGTCCGGTTCGTCGGGCGCGGTGCAGGTGAGCAGGTCGCGCAGCAGGCCGATGGTCAGGAACTCGGCCAGCGGGCCGGCGGAGATTTGGCCCTCACCCCCTGTCCATCCCTCCCGCTTGCGGGAGAGCGCCTCGCCCTCTGGCTCCTCCCGCGCCGTCTGGCGGAAGCGGCGCTCCAGGTCGCCCAGGTAGTGCGGGCCCTGGGTCAGCAGGGCAAAGAGACGCGGATAGTACTGCTGGATGACGACCATCTTGGCCAGGCGCACCGGCTTGATCGCCTGGCGCAGCTCTTCGCGGTTCTGCGCCAGCCGCCAGAGGAGCAGAAAGACGTTCAGCGTGCGCTTGATGCGGCGCGGGTTGGCCTCCAGCCCGACGCTAAAGACGCGCTCGCAGCGCGAGTCGGGCAGCCCGCCGCCGGTCACCTGGCGGACATAGCCCTCGATCGCCCGCGGCGGGATGGGCGGCAGGTTGAAGGGAATCTGGACGATCTTTTCCATGTAGCGCGCGCCGTCGATCAGCGTCTCATAATCGGCGTAGCGGACGCGGATGCCGGCCTCGATTACCTCGCGGTCCACCCCCAGGACAAAGATGACGCCGCAGACATCCAGGAAGAGCTTGACCGCCTCGAGCACCTCGATCGCCTTGTCGGGCAGGCAGCGGTCCAGGTCGTCCACAAAGACGGCCAGCCGGCCGTGGGGCAGGATGCAGCGGCGGCTGATCTCCTCAAAGTGGCGGCGAAAGTCGTCCAGGGCGGCGATCTGGTCGCGGCGGGTGAGCGCCTGGCTCTCCTCGACGTCGGCGATGATCTCTTCCAGCCGTGAGGTCATCACCTGGTCCCCCTCCCGCTGCGCCTGGCGGCGCAGCAGCTCCAGGCCGGTGAGCGTGGGCAGCGAGGCGTCGCCCAGCTCCGGCAGGCGGCCGCGGGACAGGGTCAGTTGGCTGGCCGTGGGGGCAGCGGGGGGATAGAGGCGCGCCTCCAACTGGCGCAGCTCCCTCCGCGCCGCATCGTCGAGAGCAAAGCGGCGCACGGTCTCCAACACGCGGGAGATGAGCGCGCGCCAGAGGGCCTCCTCGCGGCTGTAGAGCCAGGCGTTGAACCAGACCGTGCGGATGGGAAAATTGCTGTTCGCCGTGGCCTCCAGGCGGTTGCGCACCATGCGCATCAGGCTGGTCTTGCCCGCGCCCCACGAGCCAAAGACGCCGATGGTCAGCGGGGTGTCGGTGGCCGGGTCGGCGACGATCTCGGCCAGCGTCCTGGCGTAGGGGTCGAACTCCAGCCGGTCTTGGTCGGCCGGCTGGTCGGAAAGGATGGCCAGCAGCCGCCGCTGTTCGCTCATTGTGCCCTCCTAGACCATATGAATCGCCCGTCCAAAGACGCCGTGCGCCGCTTCCAGCAGCGCCTCGCTGAGGGTGGGATGGGCGTGCACAGCGCGGACGATGGTCTCGACCGGCAGGCCGGCGCTGCGCGCCAGCACCAGCTCCGGCAGCAGCTCGGTCACCTCCGGCCCGACCAGGTGCGCGCCCAGCAGCCGCCCGGTCGCCCCGTCGGCGACGAGCTTGACAAAGCCCTCGTTCTCGCCCAGCGCCAGCGCCTTGCCGTTGGGCAGGAAGGGAAAGCGGCCCACGCGCACGTCATAGCCCTGCTGGCGCGCCTGGGCCTCGCTCAGGCCCATGCTGGCCACCTGGGGCTTGCAGTAGGTGCAGCGCGGGATGGCGTCGTAATCGAGGGGGTGCGTCTCCAGGCCGGCGATGTCCTCGGCGGCGAGAATGCCCTGCGCCGAGGCGACGTGGGCCAGCGCCAGCCTGCCGGTCACGTCGCCGATGGCATAGACGTCCGGCGCGGCGGTGCGCATGCGTCCGTCCACCTGCACCCAGCCCCGCTCGGTGACGACCCCCAGCGCCTCCAGCCCCAGCCCCTCGCTGTTGGGCTGCACGCCGATGGCGATGAGCGTTTTCTCCGCCTCCAGCGTCTCTTCCGCGCCGTCCGCCTTCTGCACCCGCACGCGCACGCCCTCGTCCGCCGTCTCGACGCCGGCGACGCGGGCCGAGGTCAGGGCGCCGATGCGGTAGCGCTTGAAGGCGCGCTCCACCTCGGCGCTGACCTCTTCATCCTCCAGCGGCAAGAGGCGCGGCAGCATCTCGACCAGGGTGACCTGGGCGCCGTAGACGTTCCACAGGTAGGCGAACTCGACGCCGATGGGCCCGGCGCCGACGATGACCACCGACGCCGGCCGCTCCTGGAGTTCGAGCGCGTGGCGGGCGGTGATGACGCGCTCGCCGTCGATCGCGACGCCGGGGACGGAGCGCGCCCGCGCGCCGGTGGCGACGATGACGTGTCGCGCCGTCAGCTCGACCTCGCCGCCGCCGTTCAGGGTCACGCCGACGACCCCCGGCGCGGTCAGCCGCCCGCGCCCTTCGACCACAGCGATGTTGTTGCCCTTCATCAGCGCCTCGACGCCCTTGACCAGCCGCCCGGCGACCTGGCGGCTGCGCCTGACCGCGGCGCCGTAATCGGCCTGAAAGCCCTCGACGCTAAAGCCCAGGCGACGGCCTTCGCCCAGCAGGGCAACGACCTCGGCGTTGCGCAGGAGGCTCTTGGTGGGGATGCAGCCCCAGTTCAGGCAGACGCCGCCCAGGTGTTCCTGCTCCACCAGCGCGACCTGGAGGCCAAGCTGGGCCGCGCGAATCGCCGCCACATAGCCCCCCGGCCCCCCGCCGATGATCACCACATCGTAGGAATCTCCGGTCATCTCTCACCTCGCGTATCGCTTATCGCTTATCGCCTATCGCTTATCGCTTATCGTTTATTGTTGCTTGTCGTTTATCGCTCATCGCTTATGGCTTATCGCTCGTCACTCATCGCTTATCGTTTACGGCGTACCGATCTGGAAGTACGCAATACAATCTACACCTGCCGATACGCGATATGCGATATGCGATATGCGATATGCGATATGCGATATGCGATATGCGATACGCGATATGCGATACGCGATACGCGATATGCGATATGCGATATGCGATACGCGATACGCGATACGCGATACGCGATAGGCGATAAGCGATAGGCGATATGCGATACGCGATAGGCGACTACTCCTCGTCCGTCATCCCCGGCATTTCGACGTGCATCACCTGGCCGTGGACATCGACCACGACGCGGAAGCCGGTCATCCACAACCAGGTGCGCAGTTCGGCGATGTTCGCCTCTTCCGGCGGCATGTCGAGGATCTTTTCCAGGTTCTGCAAGTTCATCTCGATGGCGGCGCGGGTGAAGGGGTCGTCGCTGCCCAGCATCTGCATCACGCCCTCGATGACAACGTCCTTGATCGACAGCAGGTACTCCTTGATCCGCGCCAGCGCCTGGCGGTCGACCTCAATGGCGTCCACGTGGCGCAGGAAATCGCCGTCGGGGATGGCATAGCAGGCGTCCGCCCCCACGTAGGCTGTCCGGGCCGGCAGTCCCTCTTCGTTATAGACCAGGCCAGCGAAGAACGGTTCGCGCGCGCTCATTGCACAGCCTCCCGAAAATTGCAGATGCCGTCCTCGACGGCAAAACGGGCGCCGCAGTCGAGGCAGGCCAGCGCCTGGCCCTCGTCGGCCAGCAGCGTCGAGCCGCAGACGGTGCAGCGGAAGAACGCGCCGGGGGGCGCGGCGGGCTTGTCCGCCGGCGCGACGGCGCGGACAAAGACGCTCGGCGTGAGCTGCCACAGCGCGCCGGTCGGCTGGCAGAGGCGGTCGAGCGCCACCAGCAGCGCCGTCGGCACCGTCCGCTTGAGCAGGGCCAGCCGAAAGTGGGAGACCGTGCGCGTCTGCACGACGCGCAGGCCGGCCGCCGTCAGTTGCTGGCGCACCCAGCGCGGGTGAAAGTCAAAGTTGAGCGGCGCAAACTCGACCGGTTCGGGGTCGAAGGGCGACCACTGCTGGCGGCGCAGCCCGTAGCGCAGGATGGCCTTGAGGTTGCATTTGTTGGCAAACTCGAGCAGCAGCGCACCAGCGGGAGCCAGGATGTGGGCGACGCCGCGCAGCACGGCGGGGGCGTCGGCAGCGTGGTGCAGCGTGCGGACGATGGTCACGGCGTCGAAGAGAGAAGCGGCAAAGGGGAGGTTGTAGAAATCAGCCTGGACGTAGCGATAGCGCGGCCGGCCGCCGGGGCCGGCCTGGCCCAGCCGCTCGCGGGCCTGCGCCAGTTGCGAGCGGGCATAGTCGAGCAGGACGACCTCCTCATAGCCGCTGTAGAGATCGACCAGGCGGCCGTGGCCAGCGCCGATCTCGACCAGGCGCTGTCCATGCGGCGGGAGCATGGCGCGCAGGGCGATCCGCTCGACGGCGTCCTCATAGGCCCGCTCGGCCGTCCAGAACTCGGTGCGGTAGCGCGAGCCTTCGTAATCGCAGATCGGACGGGGGCTCAGCGGTCACCTCTTAGCGGAACTCGATGCCATCGGGGAGGCTCTGGACAAAGTCGTTCAGCGGCGTAAAGACGGCGCGCAGCTCCTGTACCGCCGGGTCGAGTCCCGCCTCGCCCAACTGGATCGACACGGGAATGGCCATCTGGATGGGGATGGTCTGGTCCACCGGCACGTCCATCACCACGGGGATCGTCCGCCGCACCGGCACGACCATGTTGAGGTGTACCGGCAGCACGGTGTTGGCCGGCAGGACGATGGAGCCGGAGCCGTTGATCACCCCGCCGCCCGCCGGCAGGACGAAGGTGATGGCGACGTTCTCGATGCGCGTCGGCTGGGTCAGCACCACGCTCGTGTCCTGCTCGATCGGCAACTGGAAATCCAGGTCCAGCGGCTGGCTCATCGGCAGGGTGAAGCTGATGGGGATGGTCTGGTCCACCTCCACCGTCGTGTTGATCGTCGTCGTCCCCAGCCCCTGGAAGGCCAGGTCCAGGTCGGTCAGCAGGGGTTCCAGGAAATTGTTCTTGAGCTGGAGGAGGGGATAGACCCCCCCTATCAGCACGGCCACCAGGATGCAGTTGACGAGGAAAGAGAAGAGGATGGCAATGACAGAGAATACGGACCAGAGGTTGCGCAGTCGTTGCTTCATGGTCTTGCTCCTATCGCGGATCGCGGATCGCGTATCGCTTATCGCCTATCGCTTATCGCAGGTTGGGTGTTGTGGCGCGAATTGTTGGGAGGGTTCAGGAATAGGTTAAGGAAAATGAGCCCTCCCGAATTATCGATCGCTTATGCGCCTCGCAGGGTCTTGCGAAAGTTGACGATTGCACGGATCAGGTGATCTCCTTTTTCGTACAGGTCGGCGTGGGTGGTGTCATCGATATAGCCCCGATCGCGGGCCAGGAAAAGGCCGCTGACCACCTCGCAGACCGATCCCATGGCAATGCCCAGGTAACGGCCGAACTGGGCATCGGTATCCTGTCCAGAGCCCTCGGCGATGTTCAGGGCAACCGAATTGGCCGCGCGGTTCAACTGATCGGCCAGGGCAAACCGCTCGCTGCGGGGAAATCTGGCCGTCGTCGCGTAAACCGCTGTGACATACTCCCGCGCCAAATGCCATATCTCCAATCTTTCGAAACGAAACGCCATTTTGATCCTCCGATGAAAGTCGCGTTGAATGGCTCGCGAATCGCTTATCGCGTATCGCTTATCGCTTATCGTCTATTGCGTATCGCCTATCGCGTACCAATCTGGAAGTACACAATTTACAATCTGCGCCTGGCGATACGCTACACGCGATAAGCGATAAGCGATTCGCGATACGCGATAAGCGATAGGCGATAGG
>DAOTYD010000052.1:0-4818 GCA_034435295.1 Anaerolineae bacterium
GGGCTGCTGCTGGCGGCGCTCGCCTCCTGGTGGACGTGGCTGCGGGAGGGCGAGACGGCGGCGCTGGTCTGGGCGGCGATGGCAACGGCGGGGCTGACGGGCATCTATTCGGAGATGCTCATGCTCCTGGCCCCTGTCGTTGGCCTTTCGCTGGCTGTGCAGGCCCTCTCGCTGAAAAAGGAAGAGGCGCGGCGGCTGGGATTTGGCTTCCTCGGCGGCGTCAGCCTGGTCCTGCTGTTCAACCCGGTCGGCAGCGCGCGGGCGGTGCGGCGCTATCTGCTGCTGCTGGACGCCGGGCGCGGTCTGGGCGTCGGCAGCGTCGACTGGATGGTCGATCTGCGTATGGTCTGGGGGTTGCTGCCGTTTGCCCGGCGCCTGCCGGAGTGGACGCCGGCCCTCGTGTCGGCGGCGGCGACGGCGCTGCTGCTCTGCGGCCTGTTCGTCGCCGCGCGGGGCCTGGCGCGGGCGCCAGGGCGTCGTCTGGCGGGCGTTTTCGTGGCGGTTCACCTGGCGCTGCAGGCCGCCTTTTTCTTCTCCGGGCGAACCTACGCTTATTTCAAAGGCTGGGGCTTTGGCCTGCCGGTCTATATGGCGCTGCTGGCGGAGGGAGCGCACGCTCTCTACCTCAGGCGGCGGGGATTTGTGCTGGCGGGCGCGGCAGGGCTGTGGCTGCTGATGCTTGCCGTCAGCCTGGCGCTGGCGCTGTCGATGGGCGGTCACCAGGCCTGCACGCCGGGCATCGCCGAGCTGGAGGAAGCCGCCTCTTTTCTCCCGCCAGAGGCATCGGTCTATGTCGTCAGCGGGGCGCAGCAGCGGGTCAGCGTGTTCTGGACAGCCTACTTTCTGCGCGATCATCCGCTGCACATGGACACGCCGCTCATCTACACCACCGAACCGGCGCGCCCATACGGCGGCGAAGCCTATATCCTCCTTCATCGGGAGGCCCACTTTGATTGGCAAGGCCACGGCCTGAGCGGCGAGCCCGTCTGGAGGGGGAGCGAGTTCAGCCTGTTCCGCGCTGGACGGTGGTGAGTTTCGCGTATCGCGTATCGCATATCGCGTATCGCGTATCGCGTATCGCAATTCGTGGCAATCCGTGTTACAATACGCCTATGCGTATCTGTTCCCTCGGTCTGGAAAACTTTCGCAACTATGCCCGCCTGGAGCAAAGCGTGCCAGAGGGCGCTGTGTTGATCTGCGGTGCCAACGCGCAGGGCAAGACGAGCCTGCTGGAAGCGCTCTACTACCTGGCCACGGCGCACTCGCCGCTGACCTCGTCCGACCATCAACTGCTCAACTGGACGGCAAAGCAAGAGGGCATCTCCTACGCCCGTCTGCAGGCCGAGGTCATGCGCGGCGGGCGCATCCACGAGCTCTCGATCGCGCTGGCGCTGGAAGCGGACGCGCGCGGGCGCTCGCAGCTCAAGAAAGCGATCCGCATCGACCGACAGAAGCGGAAACGGCAGGATATGGCCGGCGAACTGACAGTGGTGCTCTTTCTGCCGCAGGACCTGGAGCTGGTGGCCGGGCCGCCAGCAGGGCGACGGCGCTATCTGGATGACACCCTCTGTCAGGTCGATGCGGCCTATTGCGCCGCGCTGGAGGTCTACAACAACACCCTGCGCCAGCGCAACGCCCTGCTGCGCCATCTGGCCGAGAACGGCGGCGACGTGACCCAGCTCGAGCCGCTGGACGAACGTCTGGCCGAAAGCGGCGTCCAGGTCTCGCAGGGACGGCGGGCGCTGGTCGCCGCGCTGGCGAAATATGCCACACGCGCCCACGTCGAACTGAGCGGTGGCCACGAGTGGCTGCAGCTCGTCTACCAGCCCCACTTCGACCCGGCGCAGCCGCCTGGACTGGCTTATCAGCCGCTACTGGGTCTGGAACTGCCGTCCCGTCCGCCCGACGGCGTCAGCAGCGCCGACCTGGTGGCCGCCTTTCGGGAAGAGCTCCTGCGCCGGCGGCGGGCCGAGATCGAGCGCGGCATGACCCTCACCGGTCCGCATCGCGACGAGATGCGCTTTTTGGTCGGGCAGATGGACCTGGGCACCTATGGCTCGCGCGGGCAACAGCGGACGGCGGTGCTGGCGCTCAAGATGGCCCAACTGGCCTGGATGCGCCAGGTCACGGGCGACACGCCTGTGCTGCTGCTGGACGAGGTGATGGCCGAACTCGACCGGCGGCGGCGGGCCTGTCTGCTGGCGCAGGTCGATGGGGTCGAACAGGCGCTGCTGACCGCGACCGACCCCGAAATGTTCGAGGCCGACTTTCGCCGCCGCTCGACGCTGTTGTGGGTGGAGGGGGGCGTGATTCGGCCACACCAGGAGGGAGGGGCATGAAGGTCGAGCTGATCGCCATCACCCGCTATCTGCGCGGGAACGGCACGCCGGAGGAGCTGCTGGAACACGCCGGGCGGGTCTGCTATCGCAGCCAGGGCGGGAGCGATCCGGGGCGCTTTCTGCGCGCGCGCATCCGCGAGGGCCACGAAAGCCTGATCGAGCACGCCAGCGCCACGTTCGAGATCAGCGGCATCTCGCGCGCCTGTTCACACCAGCTCGTCCGTCACCGCCTGGCTTCGTACAGCCAGGAGAGCCAGCGCTATGTGTCGATGGACGAGCCGGAGTGGGTGCTGCCGCCAGCGATCACGTCCGACGCGGAGGCGCTGGCGATCTGGGAACGTTTCAGCGAGCAGGTCAGGGCGGCCTACCGCGCCCTGCGCGAGCGCGGCATACGCAAGGAGGACGCCCGCTTTGTGCTGCCCAACGCGACGGCCACCCGCATCGTCGTCACGATGAACTTTCGCGAGCTGCGCCACATGTTCCACGTGCGCATCTCTCCGCACGCGCAGTGGGAGATCCGCGCGCTCTGTGTGCGCATGCTCGAGCTTGTCTACGCTGTAGCGCCGAACGTCTTTGGCGACCTGCGGGAGTCGCTGCGCAGCCAGTATCCAGATTTCTTTGAGTAGTAGCTATTCTGGCAGCTCAGACGTGCAGAAGGCACAGCGGCGGGCCTGCAGCGGTATGTCGGACAGGCAGAAGGGGCACTTTTTCGTCGCCGGCGCTTCCGGCCGTGGCGCTTCCGTCCGCCGCAGGCGGTTCACGGCGCGCACGACCAGAAAGAGCACCGCGGCCACGATCAAAAAGCTGACGACGGCGTTGATGAACAGGCCATAGTTGATCGTCACCGCGCCAGCAGCCTGGGCATCCGCCAGGGTCATGTACGGCCCGCCTGGTGTGCCCGCCTTGATCAGCAGAAAGAGGTTGGAGAAATCCAGCCCTCCCAGCAGCAGGCCGATCGGCGGCATCAACACGTCCTTCACCAGCGAGTTGACGATGCTCCCGAAAGCTGCGCCGATGATCACACCGACTGCCATATCCACCATGTTGCCACGCAGGATGAACTCTTTGAACTCTTTTGCCATCTGCTCTTTCCCTTTTCAGAGGTCGAGAAACACCCCCCATTTTAGCACGTGGCAGTCTGTAGGACAACTGCGAGCAGTTGTCCTGCGCCGCCGCGAGCAAGCGCTTGCCGGATCTATGCTTTATGGTATAATCGCCCTTTGCGAATATCAAGACTGAGGAGATCGAGATGGACCTGGTCGAGTCGCTGAACCGACAACTGGAACCGAACCCGAACATTCCGGACCTGCAGCCGGGTGACACTGTGCGCGTCCATGCGCGGATCATCGAGGGGGACAAGGAGCGCATCCAGGTCTTTAGCGGCGTCGTCCTGCGCGTACACAAGGGCGGGGCAGGGGCCAACTTTACCGTGCGGCGCATCGCTGCGCACGGCATTGGCGTCGAGCGCACCTTCCCCTTCTACTCCCCGCGCGTCGAAAAGGTCGAGATCACCCGCAAAGCCAGCGTGCGCCGCGGACGGCTGTACTTTCTGCGCGATCTGCGGGGCAAGGCCGCGCGCCTGAAGGAAAAGCGCATATAGGAGGCCCCCCGGGCCAGCAGGGGCGCGGCAGAGTCCGCGCCCTCTTTTTTGAAGCGATGCCCACCCCACCCCTGATCGGCATTTCGACACGCAGCGAAGCGTCAACAGCGTCTTCCTCGTTCTATGGCGTTGCGCAAACCTACGTCCGCGCGGTATGTCGTGCGGGCGGGCTGGCTGTGCTGCTCCCGCCAACCTGCGCGCCGCAGGAGGCGGAGGTGTTGCTGAGCCGTCTGGACGGGCTGATCCTTTCCGGCGGCGGCGACGTGGCTGCCGAATGGTACGGCGCCGCGCCCAGCGACCTGCTGGAGCTGGTCGATGCGGAGCGCGACCGCGCCGAGCTGACGCTGGCGCGTCTGGCCCTGCGCCGCCGCAAACCCTTGCTGGCCATCTGCCGTGGGATTCAGGTGCTGAACGTGGCCCTCGGCGGGACGCTCTATGCCGACATCCCCACTCAAATAGCCAGCGCGTTGCCGCACCGTCCCCCTCCCGGCGCTCCGCCAGAGAGCAGCGCGCACGTCGTTCGCCTGGAGCCAGGCTCGCGTCTGGCGGCGATCCTGGGCGCGACCGAGGTCACCACGAACAGCTTTCACCACCAGGCGGTGCAAAAGGTTGGCGAGGGGCTGGTGGTCACTGCCCGCGCTGTCGACGGGGTGATCGAGGGGCTGGAGTGCCCCCAGCATCCCTTCTGCGTGGGCGTACAGTGGCATCCGGAGATAGAGGGCGGCCCGCAAGATGATATGGCGGGCCTGTTCGAGGCGCTGATGGCGGTGGCAAGGCAGGCGGTTCCAAAAGCGGCGGGCTGAGGGAGGGTGTCTCTGAACGAGCATCCGCTAGAAGATGTTCCCATCCTTAGCCCGCATGAACAGGACCGGCGTGGCA
>DAOTYD010000053.1:0-21395 GCA_034435295.1 Anaerolineae bacterium
CTCTCCCCCTCTCCCCACCACCATCCCCCCGGCAAAGGCAGCGACGATGACGGCGGGGGTCTTGGTCAGCAGGGCCAGGCCAGCGCAGAGGCCAGCGAGAGCGCTCCAGAGGAGAGGCCGCCGGGTGCGGCTGTTCCAGGCGGCCAGCAGCGCCAGCAGGCTGAAGGTCGAGAGCAGGGCGTCGGTGTGCAAGAGGCCCGAATGGCCGACCAGAAACGGCTCGAAGGCGAGCAGGCCGACCAGCAGCAACGCCACCCCCCGGTCAAAGGCCCGCGCTGCCAGCAGGCCGGCGGCCACGATGCCCAGCGTCGAGGCCAGAGCAACAGCGATGCGCCCGGCAGAGAGGAAAAAGGCCAGGTGGCGAAAGGCAGCAGCGTTCTCCGGGGCCAGCCAGACCAGATGGCGCAGCCAGTCGAGGTGGGCGGCGCTGGCGGCAGGGGAGAGCAGCCGCTGAACGGCGATGCCTGCCGCGCCCAGCCACATCGTCGTCACGCCGGGGTGACCGGTGACAGGGAAGGATGCCCCAGCGCGGCTCGCCAGAGCGTCGGCAAAGAGGGCGGCGCGGTAAACCCAGGCCGGCTCGTCGGGAGTGACGTAGCGACCAAGGGGGGCCAGGCGAACCAGGAAAGCCAGGGTGATGAGGAAGGCGAGCAGTAAAGTGCGGAGTGCAGGAAGAGGCTGTGACCTGGAGGGCTGGTCTGCTGCAGAATGGACCATTATCCCAGATAGCCAAGGGAGCGCAGCCGCTCTTCGATCTCGGTGGTTTCCTCCCTGGAGAGCGGCGTGCCGATCCCGGCGGCTTCCTCCGTTGCCGATGTGTAGGTCACAGGCCAGTCGAACGAAAGGAGCGAGGTCAGGACACGCCCGTCCATGTCCTCCGGCACAGGCACCTCCATGAGGTGCAGGATGGTGGGAGCCAGGTCGAGGATGGAGGCGCCTTCCACTTTCTGTCCGCCGCGGATGGCCGGGCCGTGGGCGATGAGGATGCCGTGCAGGCGGTGACTGCCCGAGTCGCCACGGATCTGGGTGGTGATCAGATGGCTGTCGGTGGCAAAGAGCGGGAAGGCGATGGCGCGGTAGCCGTCAAAGACCACGTGCAGGTCGGGGCCGCGATGGGCGTAGGGGCCATGGGCAGCCTGGCGGCCATCGATGATGCGATCGACCAGCGGGCGGCCGCTTTCGGGATGGCGCAATGTCTGCAGCGCCTCACACACGCGCCGCTTGACCGCCTCCTGCTCTTCTCCCGGCTCGACAATGCCGCCCGGCTCGCGCCCTTTCAGGTTGACATAAATCTGCCCGACGTGGCCGATGGAATAGGCAAGCGTCCTCGACCAATCCACATCGGCAAAAGAAAGGAACCTGGACACCACCTTGTTACGGGTCGATTTAGAGACCAGCCAGACATAGTTTTGCAGGCCGGCCCGCTCGATCCAATGCCAGACCGAAGCGGGGGTCAGGCCGGCGCGAAAGAGCGCCGCGCGCAGGCGGGTGAAGGCGTCTCTCTTCAGGTGCAGCAGGCCGGCGTCCAGGAGGAGGAGGTTCACGTTGACCGTCCAGTGCAGAGGGCCAAAGCCGTGATCGCTCATCACGATCACGTTGATGTCGCTGCCTGCCTGTTCGATCAGGCGGCCGATAAAGTCGTCGATCCGTTCCAGGACGGCGCGCATGCGGGGGACAAAGCGGGCCGCTGCCTCTGCATCGTGGCGGGGATGGCTGGGGTCGACCAGCCGCCACAGGGCATGCTGGAGCACGTCGGTGGCCTGAAAGTGGAGCATCGCAAAATCCCAGCGGTGATCGGCCAGCAGGCGCAGCCCGTACTGACCACGACGCTCGACCAGGTCCAGCAGGTCATCGAGGAATGCCTCTTCGTTGCCGCTCTTGTATTGCACCGATGGGTTGATGCGATAGGGCGGCAGCTCGTGGCGGTAACGGTCGAGCAGGTCGGCAGGGTAGGTGAAGCGGCTCGACTGGGGAGAGAGCATGCCGCCGACGAGAAAGCCGTTGACCGGCCGGGGCGGATAGGTGACCGGCACGTTGATCACCCCCACGCGCCGTCCGCTGGCAGAGAGGATTTCCCACAGCGTGCGCGCCTTGATCGACGTACTGTTGACCAGGTCGTACTGTCCGCCCATGGGCTGGATGAAGTCAAAGACCCCATGCTTGCCGGGGTTTTTGCCGGTGGCAAAGGAGGGCCAGGCTGGCGAGGTCACCGGCGGCAGGGTCGATTCGAGCGGGCCATAGCTGCCCTCCTGCATCAGACGGGCCAGGTTGGGCAGGTGGCCTTCAGCAGCCCAGGGGCCGATCAGGTCGAACGTGCCGCCGTCGATGCCGATGACCAGGACGCGGTTCATGGCCTCTCCTCAGGTTCGAAAACCTGGCGCACGACATAGATCGGTTTGCCCTGTGCCTCGTGGTAGGTGCGGACGATAATCTCGGCCAGCAAGCCCAGGACGATGAACTGGACGCCCAGCACAACAAGCAGGACGGCCAGCATCAGCCAGGGACTGGTGCCGATGCGATAGTTGCGAAAGCCCTCGGCCCCTTCGAGGAGGCCATGGAGGATCTTGGCCCCGGCCAGGTAAAGGCCGATGGCGCTGCCGCTTCCGCCCAACGCCAGCCCGATGAGGCCAAAGAGCTGCATTGGACGGCCAGAATAGCTGAGCATGAACGAGATGGTCAGCAGGTCGAGGATCACGCGGGGCGTGCGCGAGAGAGCGCCATACTTGGAACGCCCGCTGGTGCGCGGCCGGTCGATGACGGGCACCTCGGCCACGCGGGCGCCGATCAGGCTGGCGACCTCGGGGATGAAGCGGTGCAGTTCGCCGTAGAGATGGATCTGCTTGGCCAGGTCGCTGCGGTAGGCTTTGAGCGAGCAGCCGCGGTCGTGCAGATGGACGTCGCTGGCGCTGGCGATGAGCCAGTTGGCAAGCATCGAGGGCAGCTTGCGCGTCAGGAAAGGTTCCTGGCGGTTCTGCCGCCAGCCGCTGACGATGTCATAGTCGCCCCCTTCGAGCGTCTCCAACAGTTGGGGGATGTAGGCGGGATCGTTCTGCCCATCGGCGTCGAGGGTGACGATGATCTTGCCGCGGGCATAGTCAAAGCCAGCGGCAAAGGCGGCCGTCTGCCCGAAATTGCGGCGAAAGTGGACGATGCGCAGGTGAGGGTCGCCGCTCTGGAGGCGTCGCAGCACGGCCAGGCTCTCGTCGGTGCTGCCGTCGTTGACGGCGATGATCTCGTAGGAGCGGCCGAGCTGGCTCAGCACCGCCGTCAATTCGGCGTGCAACGTCACCAGCGCGCCGGCCTCGTTATAGACCGGCAGGACGATGGAGAGTTCGACAGCCGCTGGTGAACCCACGGCCTACTCCTTCACTTTGATCGCCAGGCGGCTTGCTGGCGTGGCGTAGGCCTCTGGAAAGCCGGTCATCAGCCGGCCGATGTGTTCGTGCAACTGGGCGCGCAGAAAGGCGCGGGATTTTTCTGCCATTGCCATATCAGAGATCAGGAACTCGAAAATGGCGTTGGTCTCCGAGTTTTCCACCTCATTCACCAGACGGTAGGCATCCTCCAGGTTCCTGACCCCTTCGAGCATCTGTTCGGGGGAGACCAGGAGCAGGCTTTGGGCCTCTTCGATCATCCGTCTGTCAACAGGGCTGGCCAGATGGGCTGGCTCTATCTTTTCCCGCAACGTCTCCACCCATCTGGCGTGGAGGGCTTCTTCCTGCGCATACTGCACCCAAAAGGCGGCAATCTCTGGATGGTGGGCGAAGCGGGCTTCCAGGCCGCGATACAGCGCCTCAGCAGCCCGTTCCAGGCGGATGGACAGCTCGAACAGCTCGCTCAGGGTACCTTGTTCGGTCATTGTCTTATTCCTTATCGCTCATCGCGTATCGCATATCGCTCATCGCTCATCGCGTATCGCATATCGCTCATCGCTCGTCGCTTATCGCTCATCGCTCATCGCTTGTCGCTCATCGCTCATCGCGTATTGCATATCGCTCATCGCTTATCGCTCATCGCTCGTCGCTTATCGCTCATCGCTCATTGCTCATCGCTTTTTGCTCGTGGTATGTTGCCTGTCATCTGTTATGGCTCACACGTTCGAATGGGCTGTACGCCCTCTACACGGGGCGACATGCGATACGCGATAAGCGATAAGCGATAAGCGATAAGCGATACGCGATACGCGATATGCGATGCGCTCACAACTCTACCCCTTCCTCCAACAGCGCCTCCAGCTCGCCCATGCTGGCCCGTGAGGTCAGGTCGATGCTCAGCGGTGTGACCGAGACAATGCCCTCTATGACCAGAGCATGGATGTCTGAATCCGCTTCCAGCGTCGCCTCGTCCCATTGCGCTTCATAGTCGAGCTGCGCAGGCTCGGCCAGACTGTTGCGCTGCGGGAGCACGGCCCGGTAATAGGTCTGGCGAGAGAGGCGAGTCAGCCGCCAGGGGGTCCCGGCGGTGGCGCTGGCCGGAACGTCGATCTTGAGGATGTCGGCGTCGAAGGGCAAGGGGGCGCTCAGAATACGGCGGGCAAAGTACCGCGTAACGTGCATGGCAGCGCCAAAGTCGACATCAGCAGAGGGGTTTTTGTGGGTCTCCTTGGGCGTCTGCAGGGAGACAGCCAGGGCCGGGATGCCGTGGGTGGCTGCCTGCAGCGCCGCGCCAACCGTGCCAGAGATGGTCACGTCCATGCCGAGGTTTTCGCCATAGTTGATCCCCACCACCGCCAGCGCTGGCCGGCGAGGGACGAGGGCAAGCATGGCGTGAAGGACGACCTGGGCGGGGGAGGCGTCGACACAAAAGGCGGCGACCGTTTGCCCTTCGATGGTGAACGGCTGCGGCGCGATCGTGCCGGGCGCGTCGCTGGGGTAGCAGCGGGCCGCGCCCGACCACTGTCGGCGCGGCGCAACGACGAGCAGCTCGCCCAGTCCCAGCACCGCCTCCGCCGCGGCGCGCAAGCCCGGCGAGTCGATGCCGTCGTCGTTGGTCAGCAGGATCAGCGGCTGTTGCCTCATGACAGGTGAATCATAACAGGAAGCGCGCATTTGGGCAAGTCCCACTTGCCTCCTTTGCCCCCCTCAAGTACAATACGCGCAGCAAGGGGGAAGGATGAGCATCGTCGACCAGATCAAGGAGCGGCTGGACATCGTCGAGTTGATCGGCGCATATGTCCCGCTGCAAAAGGCGGGGCGGAACTGGCGCGCGCTCTGCCCCTTCCACAGCGAACGGACGCCTTCCTTCTACGTCTTTCCCGACAGCCAGCGCTGGCACTGCTTTGGCGCCTGCGCCGAGGGCGGCGACATCTTTACCTTTGTCATGAAGCGGGAGGGGTGGGACTTTGGCACCGCGCTGGAAGAGCTGGCGCGGCGGGCCGGCGTCGAGCTGACGCCGCGCACGCCCGCCCAGCTCCAGGCCGAAGAAGCGTCCGACCGGCTGCGCGCGGCACTGCTGGAGGCGATCCGCACCTACCACCATCTGCTGCTCCACGCCCCCGAAGCTGCCGCCGCGCGCGCCTACCTGGAGCGGCGCGGCCTCAGCGCCGCGACGGTCGAGCGCTTCCAACTGGGCTACAGCCTGCCCGGCTGGGAGAGCCTGCGCAGCCATCTGACCGCACAGGGCTTTTCCGTCGCCGAGCTGGTCGACGCCGGCCTGCTGGTGGCGCGCGAGGACGGCACGGCCTTTGACCGCTTCCGCGGGCGGCTGATGATCCCCATCTACGACGCCCGCGGCCGCCCGGTCGGCTTTGGCGCGCGCACGCTCGAACCGGACGGCGTGCCCAAGTACATGAACTCGCCCCAGAGCAGCCTCTTCGACAAGAGCCAGACGCTCTTTGGGCTGGACAAGGCACGCGAGGGGATTCGGAGGGAGGATTGCGTCGTCATCGTCGAAGGGTACATGGACGTGATGCAGGCTCACCAGGCCGGCTTTGACAACGTCGTGGCCCAGATGGGCACAGCGCTGACCGAGGCACAGATCCGCCAGCTCAAGCGCTACACCCGCCGCTTTGTGCTCGCCCTCGACCCGGACGCCGCCGGCGTGCAGGCCACGCTGCGCGGGCTGGAGGTGGCCCGCGAGACGCTCGACCGCGAGTGGGAGCCGGTCTTTGACCCGCGTGGCCTGGTCGGCTTCGAGGGCCGCCTGGGCGCCGAGATCCGCATCCTCTCCCTCCCGCCGGGCTATGACCCCGACGACCTGATCCGCGCCGACCGCGAGCGCTGGCTGGCCCTCCTGCGCGACGCCCTCCCCGTGGTCGAGTTCTACCTGCAGACCCTGCTACGGGGCGCGGACCTGGACGACGCCAAGGAGCGCGGGCGCATCCTGGAGAGCATGCTGCCGCTGCTGCGCGACGTCGCCGACCCGGCCGAGCGGGAGGCCTACGCGCAAAAAGTCGCCCGCGCCCTGCGCATCGAGGTGCGCACCGTGGCCGACCAGTTGCGCGTCGTCCGGCGCAAGACATTTCAACCGACGGCTGCTCCACCCTCTGCGGGACGGGCGCAGGCTGACCTGGAGGGCTATCTGCTCAGGGTGCTGCTGGCGCGTCCCTGGCTGCTGGCGCGGGTCAACGAGCTGCTGCTCGAGCGGGGCATTCCTCCCCTGCGCGGACAGGATTTTCAGGACCTGGCCAGTCGGGCCATCCTGCACGCCTGGGAGCAGATGCTCGCCGCGCCGTCGCCCGACCCGCGACAGTTGGAGGGGCATCTGCCCGAGGCATTTGCCGGGCGCCTGGCTGCGCTGTTGGGCGAGCCGGCGGAACTGGCAGACGAGCAGTGGCTGAGGGAAGGTGTGCAGGCCGCGCTGCGGCTGCGCCAGCGCAACCTGCGCCAGTTGGCCTCGGAGCTGCGCCTGCTCATCCGCGAAGCTCACGAGGCGGGCCATCTGGCCGAGGAAGAAGAGTACGCTTCCTCGCTCGAGGAGAACGGCCGCGCCATTTTTCTGGTGCAGCAGGTGCTGCACAGCCGCGAATGGCTTGCCTCCGTCAACACAGGCGAGGCGGAGGGGACGAGATGAGCGACGAGAGAGATTCCCTCGACTTGGGTGACGATTTCGACCTCTTGTCGGAAGAGGACGAGGAGTTGTTCGATCTGGGCGCCGAAGAGGACCTGTCCGAAGAGGAAATGCCCCAGGACGAGGAGCTGGCCGACGAAGAAATCGAAGAGGAGGAAGAGGAGCTCGACCTGGAGCTAAAGATGGCCTCCGGTGTCGAAGACCCGGTGCGCATGTACCTGCGCGAGATTGGACGGGTGGCGCTGTTGGAGCCGCAGCAGGAGATGTGGCTTTCGACCAGCCGCGAGGCCGCCGTCGTCCTTGCCGCCACGCAGGACGAGTTGAGACTGTCGCTCAAGCGCCCGCCGACGCCGGGCGAGGTCTGGTTGCAGCTCGCGCGGGAGGCGGGCGATCTATGGCGGGCAGTGCTCCAGACCTGCAAGGAAAGAGGTATCGAGCCGCCCAACTTTCAGGCGCTCCTGGCCGAGGCTGCCGCGTTGCAGCGGGCCTTTGTGCCGTCCACGCCGTCGTATCTCTACACTTATCTGCAGAACGGCGATGTCTCCCAGGACCCGCAGTGGGCCGAGCTGATGCGGCTGCTGTTCGAGCTGCTGACGGTGCTCTATCTGCTGCCGCAATCGACGCTGGACTATTTGGGGCAGTCGTGGCGGAAAGGACGTCTGCCTTCGTTGCGCACACTGCGCAAGCACGCCCCCAGCGAGGAACTGCTGACGACGCAGTGGGCCGATGTCGATCAGCGCGCCGTCGACGCCCAGCAGGAGCTGATCCAGGCCAATTTGCGTCTGGTGGTCAACGTTGCCAAGCGCTACCTGGGCCGCGGCATCTCGTTTCTTGACCTGATCCAGGAAGGCAACATTGGCCTCTTGCGGGCGATCGAAAAGTTCGACCACACCAAGGGCTTCAAGTTCTCTACCTATGCCACCTGGTGGATTCGCCAGGCCATCAGCCGGGCGATTGCCGACCAGTCACGCACCATCCGCATTCCCGTTCACATGGTCGACACGATCAACCGCCTGGCGCGGGTGCGGCGGCGGCTGACGCAGGAGCTGGGGCGCACGCCGCTGGCGGAGGAGATGGCGTTGGAGATGGACCTGCTGGAGGAAGAGGACGTGCGCCAGATCCGCGAAGCCATAGCGACGAACAGGCCGCTCTCACCGGCGCTCAAGCGACGGCTCAGCCGCGCCGCGGCCAAGGTGCGCGGCATCATGCGCATCTCGCAAGAGCCGATGTCGCTGGAGATGCCGGTGGGCGAAGAAGAGAGCAGCGAACTGGGCGATTTCATCGAGGACGAGACCAGCCTGGCCCCCGACGCGGCGACATCCCAGCACCTGTTGCGCGAGCAGGTGCGCACGGTGCTGGACGCGCTGAGCGAGCGCGAGCGAGCAGTGCTGGAGATGCGCTATGGCCTGCTGGACGGGCGAACGCACACGCTGGAGGAGGTGGGCAAAGCCTTCGGCGTGACGCGGGAACGTATCCGCCAGATCGAGTCCAAGGCGCTGCGCAAGCTGCGCCATCCGGGGCGCAGCCGCCGCCTGCGCGATTTCCTGGGATAGCGGGGGGCACCTTTGTAGGACAACTGCTCGCAGTTGTCCTGGTTCTGCCAGCCCCCGCCCCTCTATCCGTGCCCCTCTACGCTCCGGCGGGGTCTGCGACCCCGCCGCCCGGCCAGCGCTGGGGGGTCACAGACCCGCCAGGAGCGAAAAGCCGTCCCACCACGATCCAGCGGGGTCTGTGACCCCCCCGCACGCCCAGCGCTGGCGGGTCACAGGCCCGCCAGGAGCAAAAAGCCATCCCCCTCGCTCCGGCGGGGTCTGTGACCCCGCCGCACGCCAAGTCGCTTGCGTTTTTCTTCAACTCGAGTATAATACAAGTCAGTAGACCTGAACAACGTAGAACACAACAAAGCCCATGAAGGCCTATTTTTTATTCCTCAACGCCGTTTGGCGCCCCCGCTTTCAGCAGGCGGTGTTCTGCGTTTCTGTCACCGATGGACAACGGATTCCGGCCAGCGATTTTCCAACCGCCTGGCCTATCACATTTTCCAAAGGAGGATGCCATGACGCAGAAAATCCGTATCAACACCGAGTCCGTTTCTGCTGCCGGCCAGCAGTTCGCTGCTGAGGCCGGCCGTCTGGCCGAGATCACGGGCCAGTTGCAGGGCGCCATCGGCAGCCTGGACCTCAGCGCCTGGGACGGCGTCAGCCGCAGCCGGGCCGAGCCCATGCTGGGCCAGTTGGGGACAGGGCAGGGAGTGAGCAGTCAAGTCGAAGCCCTGGGCCGTCAACTCGTGCAGGTGGCGCGCGTGTTCGAAGAGCGCGACCGCAGCGCTGTCCGCAATGTCGACGGAGTACCCTGGGCGCACTGGCACTATCCTCACGGCGGCCCTGCCTTCAGCGGCCCCCAGCGCGACGAGGAACCGCCGCGTTTCGACGATGTGGACAACGACAACATAGAGGGCGCCGTCTATGGCCCTGTACCAGGCCGACCCTTTCTGCCCGGCGAGGGCGACAGCAGCGACATTCACCCCAGCGATGTAAGTCAGGGCAGCATCGGCGATTGTTACCTGCTGGCCTCGCTGGCCGCCCTCGCCCAGCAGAACCCCGAGGCGATCCGCCGCATGATCCGCGCCAACGAGGACGGCACCTACACCGTCACCCTCTATCAGCATCACAGCCCGCTGGCTTTCTGGGAACCGCGCTTCGAGCCGGTCGAGGTCACCGTGACGCCCGATTTTCCGGTGCGCGATGGTATGCCCGTCTTTGCCCATCCGGGCGACGCCGCCGGCAACGAGCAAGAGCTGTGGGTTATGCTGATCGAAAAAGCCTACGCCCAGTCCCACGGCAGTTATGGCGCGATCGAGGGCGGTGTAGGCTCTGACGCCATGCAAAACCTCACCGGCGTGCCCAGCGAATGGCACTTTCCGCAGGCGGTGAGCTTTGCGGACCTGGCCGACCATTTCGAGGCCGGCCATGCGATGACCGTATCGAGCCTGCCCGATCTCAGGCTGGAAGTGGGGCCAGTGAGCCTGGACATTCCCGATTTCACGACCCGCAATCCACTCTACCAGGGAAACACCCTTCACGCTTCCCATGAGTATTACATCAGCGGCATCGACCGGGCGGCGCAGACAATCTCGTTGCGTAACCCCTGGGGATGGCACGAACCGGAAATCACCCTGACCTTTGAACAGTTCCGTCAGTCGTTCCAGCGGGTTTCGGTCAACCCCATTACACCGTGAGGAGGTTGTATGAAAAAGTACCCTTTGTTCTTTCTGGCCCTGCTGCTTCTGGCCCTTGCTGCCTGCCGGGGGCAGCCTGATGTCCCGACGGAGGAATCCATGGATACCTACAGTATTTCTTCCAACACAGTTCTAACGTATTATGATGGAATCCTGCGCATTGGCGCTTCGAACTTTTGGGATGACGAGTACGTTGATGCGGACGGCGTGACCCGGCGCGGGCCGACGGTTCTGCTTTCCCTGTGGCGTGAAGACAGGCCGGACCCGCCGCAGCGGGTGCGCGCCCACGTCGGACAGGCCTTCCGGTTCGACCAGTATGAAATCCAGGTTGTCGAGATCGGGCGGGGCAGAAAGTTTCCCTTTGTCCGCCTGATCATCTCGACCAACGGGACAGCGCCATAGGCGGGCCTGCGCTGCTGGTCACGGTGCGCTCGCCGTGCCTGGCGCAGCCGGTCGATCTGGAACTGCCAGGTGACGTGCCGCTGGCGCGGCTGCGGCCGGCGCTGTTGGAGGCGCTGCGTCTGCCGGCGGGCGAGTATGCGCTGCTCTGTGGCGCCCGTCCGCTGGGCGACGAGGAGGACCTCAGCGCGGCGGGCGTACTGGCGGGGGACGTGCTCGACCTGCTGCCGGCGGAACTGAGCGAGAAGCGCCCTCCGCCGGCAGCCGCACCTGCGCCGCCACCCGCCCCGCCAGCCGTCACGAGGGCCGTCCCGGCGCGATGCGTGGCTTTCTGGTCCGGCCCTGCCGGCGGCACGGGGCGGACAACGCTGGCGACAGCGCTGGCGCTGTGGGCGGCATCGACGGGACGGGATGTGCTGCTGCTGGCGCTGGCCGAGCCGGCCGTCTCGCTCTATCTGCGCCTGCCGCGCTCCCCTGACCTGGGCGCCTTTTTCCAGGCGTCCAGCCTGGCGGCGGCGCTGCAGGAGGTCACGTGGCAGGCTGGCGAAAGGTCAGGCGTCTTGCGGGTGGCGCTGGGGTGCGCGGACCGCGCGGCGCTGCTGGTGGACGAGGGCGAGGCGTCCGTCGCCGCGCTGCTGGAGGCGGCGCGGGCGGCCTGCTCGCTGCTGCTGATCGACCTGCCGTCGCGGGGGATGTGGGCAGCAGAGTCGCTGCGCCGCGCCGACGACGTCGTGCTGGTCTGCCCGCCGACCGCGCGCGGCGTCGCGGCGACGGTGGCGGCGCTGGCCGCGCTGGAGGGCATCGCCGCGTCGGCGCAGGTGCTGCTGGCGCTGGTACGCTGCGGCCCGGCGGGCTTTGCCGCGCACCAGGTGGTTGCCAGCGTGCGCGGCCTGTGGAGAAGCTCCCCCCCGCTGGCCGTCGAGGTGCCCTACCTGCCCCACGTGGCGGCATGGGCGGAGCGAGGAGAACTGCTGGAGGCACTGTTCGGCGGGGCGGACGACGCGCGGCGCCAGGGCGAGCGGCTGGCCGAGGCGGCGGGGGTGCTGCTGGAAGCCATCGCCGCGCCAGGGTGAGGAAAACCAACGCGCCGCTGCTTTCCAGCAGCGGCGCGTCAAAATGGCAGGCGCTTACTGACCGCTAAAGGTGCGGTTGTACAGGCTCATCAGGCGCGCCTTGCGGCGGGCGGCGTTGTTCTTGTGGATGACCTTCTTCTTGGCCGCCTTGTCCAGCACGCTGTAAGCAGCCTCGACTGCCTGGCGGGCCTCCTCGGCCTGCCCGGCGGCGATGAGCAGCCGCGCCTTTTTCACGGCTGTCCGCGTGCGGCTGCGGATCGCCTGATTGTGCAGCCGGCGACGCTGATTCTTGCGTATGTTCTTGATCGCCGATTTGGTGTTTGCCAACGTTCCTTCCTCCACGGTTCTCACTGTAACGGGCGCTATTCTACCCCAGTTCGGCAGATTTGTCAAAAGGTCCGGCATTGGGGTGTTCGAAGCAGAACGCCGACGTGGGGCACCCCATTGCTCGGCGGGGGTCTGTGACCCCCGCCAGTGGGGCCCGCCGGCTCACAGACCCCTCGGGAGCAGGGCGGGCGCGGTGCTCTATCCTTTTGCTTCGAACAGCCGAGTAAGGAACGGTTGCTCTTCTACGCTGCATGGAGTATACTGGCCTGGCTGTGGAACGTCCTTTGACTGCTGCATTGGCTCGTTGTGCGTGCTGTCCGCGCCGCTGTGGGGTCGACCGGCTGGCAGGCGAAACGGGCTTTTGTCGTACCGATGCCGGCATCCACATCGCTCACGCCGGTCTGCATTTCGGCGAAGAACCCCCCATCTCCGGCACGAGGGGCTCGGGGACGATCTTTTTCACCGGCTGCAACCTGCGCTGCGTGTTCTGTCAGAACTATCAGATCAGCCAGGAGTTCCACGGGCGCGACCGCACGCTCACGACCGACGAGCTGGCGGCGGAGATGCTGCGCCTCCAGGAACAGGGGGCACACAACATCAACTTTGTCTCCCCCTCGCACGTCGTCTTTCAGATGGCCGAGGCGATCATCCAGGCCCGCCGCAGAGGGCTTGCCATTCCGGTCGTCTACAACTCGAATGGCTATGACTCGGTCGACACGCTGCGGCAGATCCGCGGGCTGGTGGACATCTACCTGCCGGACATCAAGTACATGGACAATGAGCTGGGCAGGCGGTTTTCGGCGGTGGACGACTATGCGGACGTCATCCCCTGCGTTCTGACCGAGATGCTGGACCAGGTCGGCCACCTGGAGATGGACAGCGCGGGCATTGCCGTGCGCGGCCTGCTGGTGCGCCACCTGGTGCTGCCTGGCTATCTGGAGAACAGCCGCCGCTGCCTGCGCTTGCTGGCAGACCTGTCTGTGGACATTTTCATCAGCATTATGGCCCAATACTCGCCGCAGCACAAAGCGCGTGACTATCCGGAGATCGACCGCACCCTGACAGAAAGCGAGTACGACGATATCATCGCCTATGCGCTTGACCTCGGCCTGGAGAATGCGTACGTGCAGGAGCTTGAGAGCCAGGAAAACTACCTGCCCGATTTCGACCGCGAGCGCCCTTTCGACAACTGAGCTTCACTTGCCAACTTACCCCATTTCTGTTACTATCCAGCGGGGAGAACCGGAAAGATTCTCACGGAGGTTGCTCTTGAATTCGCTATGGTCTGTCCGAATGGTGGTGCTCCAGCGACGGGAGCGCCGACGGGCGCGCGGTCGCAGCGGCCCGGCAGTCCTGCTGCGTATCGTCGGCATCGTCTTGCTGGCGACCCTACTGGCCCAGCTTCTGACGCTTTCGGGCATCGTTGGCAGCGTCGTCGGCGTCTATGCCTACTTTGCCCAGGACCTGCCCGATCCGGAGAATATCGAGTTCGTCGAACAGGATTTCGAGACGACCCACATCTACGACCGCAGCGGCCAGGTGCTGCTGTGGGAAGTGGTCGACCCGAACGCCGGCAACCGCGTCTGGGTGCCGCTGGAGCAAATCCCAGATGACCTGATCTGCGCTACCGTAGCCATCGAAGACCGGACGTTCTGGGAGAATCCCGGCTTTGACCTGCGCGGCATCGCCCGCGCCTTCGTCTCTAACCTGACCGGCGACCGCATCCAGGGCGGTTCTTCGATCACCCAGCAGTTGATCAAGAACGTGCTCATCAATCCAGAGGAGCGCATCGTCGGCGCGGAAGGGCCGGACTGGGCAGACTATGCCCGCAAGATCAAAGAGGTCATCCTGGCCGTCGAGATCACCCGCCGCTATAGCAAGGAACAGATCCTCGAATGGTACCTCAACACCAACTCCTACGGCGGCATGGCCTATGGCATCGAGGCGGCCGCGCAGACTTATTTTGGCAAGCACGCCAGCGAGCTGACCCTTTCGGAAGCGGCGACGCTGGCGGCGATCCCCCAGTACCCGTGGATGAACCCCTTCCACAACCCCGACGCGGCGCGCCAACGGCAGAACCTGGTGCTGGATCAGATGGTGATCCAGGGCTGCATCAGCGAGGCCGAGGCCGAGGCCGCCAAAGTCGAGCCGTGGAATCTGGCCTCGCCGACCGAGCAGTTCGGCCTGCTGGCCCCCCACTTTTCGGTCTATGTGCGCAACCAGCTCGACGAGATGTTCGGGCCCGAGCTGGTGCGCCGTGGCGGGTTGCGCGTCTACACCACGCTCGACTATGACCTCCAGCTTCAGGCCGAGTGTGTGGCCCGCGCCCACATCCGCCGCCTCTCCGGCGAGGATGAGCAGACCGTCTTGAACGAGGCCATCGCTTCCGGCTGCACGGCGGCCCAGTTCCTGCCGCCCCTGCGCAGCAGCGACGTCGGCCAGGATCACAACGTCTCCAACGCCGCCGTCGTCGCCATCCGGCCCGGCACGGGCGAGATCATGGCCATGGTCGGCAGCCTGGACTATTGGGACGATTCGATCGATGGGCGTTTCAACGCGGCGCTGGGGCTGCGCCAGCCGGGCTCGGCCTTCAAGCCCTTTACCTACGTGACCTTGCTCTCGCAGGGATACAACGCCGCGCATCTCTTTTGGGACGTGCGCACGGCGTTCGAGCAGCCCGGACAGCCGCCCTACGTCCCGGAGAATTACGACCGCCAATACCACGGCCCCCAGCGGCTGCGGCTGGCGCTGGCCCGCTCCTACAATATTCCCGCCGTCGCTGCCCTGCAGATCGCTGGCGTCGACAACGTCATCCGCATGGCCCACCGCATGGGCATCAACTCCCTCGACCGCGGCCTCGAGTTCTACGGCCTCAGCCTCACCCTGGGCGGCGGCGAGGTGCGCCTGCTCGATATGGCCTATGCCTTCAGCGTCTTTGCCAACTATGGCGCCATGATCGGCGAACCTGTCTCCGGCCAGGTCACCCCCGGCTTTCGCGAGCTGAACCCGGTGGCCATCCTGCGCGTCGAGGACCGCAATGGGAACATCCTCTACCAGTACAGCGAACCCCAGCGCCGCGAGATTCTTGACCCGCGTCTGGCCTACCTGATGATCAGCATCCTCTCCGACCGGCAGGCCCGCCTGGCCGCTTTCGGCCTGGGCAACCCGCTGGAACTGTCCAACAACCGCCCCGCCGCCGTCAAGACCGGTTCGACCAACGACTTTCGCGACGGCTGGACTGTCGGCTTTACCCCCCAACTGACCGTCGGCGTGTGGGTTGGCAACACAGACAACACCGAGATGGACAACGTGCCCGGCTCCAAGGGCGCCGCGCCGATCTGGCACGCGGTGATGGAATATGCCATGCAGGACGAGGAGATTCTGCCCTTCGTCCGCCCCGACGGGCTGGTCGAACGGCAGGTCTGCGCCCTTTCCGGCTACCTGCCCACCGAGCACTGCCCGACCGTCACCGAGCTGTTCATCCCCGGCACCGAGCCGACCGAACGCTGCCCCATCCACCAGGCTTTCCTGGTCAACCGCGAGACCGGGCGTCTGTGCACGCTCTTTACGCCGCCAGAGCTGTGCGAGGAGCGCGTCTATGAGGTCTACCCCGCCGAGGCTGCTGACTGGCTGGCCAGCCTGCCCGAGGATCGCCGGCCACCCACACCTCCCACGGAGTACGACACGATCTACGGCCCGGCGGCCTCCGATGCCGAGGTGGTGATCACCGATCCTGCGCCCTACGCCTATATCGCTGGCGGCGTGATCCCCATCAGCGGCAACGCCCGCGGCGGCGATTTCGCTTTCTACCGTCTGGCTTTTGGCGAAGGCCTCAACCCCAGCCAGTGGATCCAGATCGGGCCTGACCACGGCAATCAGGTCGATCACGGGGTGCTGGAATACTGGGATGTGACCGGCCTCAACGGCCTCTACAGCCTGCAACTGACCGTGGTCGATCACAGCCAGGCCGTGCGCCAGGCAACGATCCAGGTGACGGTGGACAACGAGCCGCCAGAAATCGAGCTGACCAACCCTACCAACGGGCGACAGTACATCTGGGGCAAGGACGAGTGGGTCAACATCAACGCCGACGTGACGGACAACTATGCCATCGGCCGGGTCGAGTTCTACCGCAACGACGGGCCAGAGCCCTTTGCCGTGCGCACGATCCCGCCCTACAACGTCAACTGGGTGCTGGCCGAACTGGGCCAGCAGCGCTTCCGCGCCGTGGTCTATGACGCCGCCGGCAACCGCGCCGAGTCGGAAACGGTAACGGTTGTGGTCTTGCGCCAGCAATAGACCTTCAAAGGTCTTTGAGGAACCGGGAGTGAAGGGAATCATCGTCTACAACCCCACCGCCGGCCCGTGGGACATGCAGCGGGAGATGCGGCATATGCAGCGCGAGCTGAAGGGGGCTGGCTGGGCACTCGACCTGGTGACCACCCACGAGCGCGGCGACACACAAAAGGCCGCCCGCCAGGCCGCCAGGCAGGGGTTGGACGCGGTATGGGTCGCCGGCGGCGACGGGACGATCAACGAGGCGGTCAACGGCCTGGTTGGCTCCGAGACAGCGCTGGCTATACTCCCCGCCGGCACCGGCAACATCTGGGCCAGGCAGCTTCACCTGCCGATCACCGGCCTGACCACGCCGCTCCACGTCCGCGCCGCTGCCATGGCCCAGGCCAGGGGCTGCGTCCGCCGCATCGACGTCGGCGCGCTGAACGACCGCTATTTCCTGCTGTGGGCTGGCATCGGCTTCGACGCCGAGGTGACCCGCGAGCTGGAGCCGCGCGACCGCGCCACCAAGCGGCTGGGAGCGCTGCCCTACGCCATCGCCGCTTTTATGCTGGCCCGCCACTTTTCCGGCGTGCGGACGCGCATCGTCGTCGATGGGCGCGTGATCCGCGGACGCACGATCCTGGCCGTCGCCAGCAATGTGCAGATGTACGGCTACTTTCAACTGGCGCGGCAGGCCCGCCTGGACGACGGGCTGCTCGATGTCTTTGTCTTTCGCGGACTGGGCTTTTCCTACATCATCCAGCACGCGCTGAAACTCTTTAGCGGGCGTCATCTCCACGACCCCAAAGTGTTGCAGTTGCAGGCCCGCCAGATGACCATCTGGGCTGAAGAGCCGATGCCGACTCAGGTAGACGGCGACCCGGCGGGCATGACGCCGGCCAGCCTGCGTGTCGTGCCGCGGGCGCTGCGCATCCTGGTGCCGCCCCAGGCCCCCGCCAGCCTCTTCTGCCAGGAGGTCCCATGAACTATTTGCTCTTCCTGCTGGTCTTTATCCTCGTCGCCGTGCCCTCGCGCTACCTGGGCGGGCCACCTGCGCTCACCTTCGTCGCCGCGGCGCTGGCCATCGTCCCCCTGGCCGAGCTGATGGGCGAATCAACCGAGGCGCTGGCCTCGCGCGTCGGCACCCAGCTCGGCGGCCTGCTGAACAGCACGCTGGGCAACGCCGCCGAGCTGATCATCACCTTCTTCGCCATCCGCGCCGGGCTGCTGGAGCTGGTCAAAGCCTCGATCACCGGTTCGATCCTGGGCAACCTGCTGCTGGTGATGGGCGCCAGCCTGCTCGTCGGTGGGTTGCGCAACGGCGTGCAAAAGTTCGACCGCAGTCAGGCCGGACTGAACGCCACCATGCTCGTCCTGGCCGTCATCGCCCTGGGCATCCCCTCCCTCTTCAGCCACGCCATCGAGGCGGTCAACCACGACGCGGTCGAGTACCTCAGCCTGGGCGTGGCGGCGATGATGATGCTGATCTATGCCCTCGGCCAGCTCTATTTCTTCCGCGGCGAGCAGGCCCGCCCGCAACGCGCCCTGCACAACCACCCCTGGTCGTTGCGCAAGGCGCTGTTTGTGCTGGCCCTCTCCACCGCCGCCATCGCCTGGATGAGCGAAATCCTGGTCGGCGTGGTCGAGCCGATGCTGGAACACCTGGGCTGGACCGAGTTCTTTATCGGCATCGTCATCATCCCGATCGTAGGCAATGCCGCCGAACACCTGGTCGCGGTCGAGGTCGCCGCCAGGAACGACATGGAGCTGAGCCTGAACATCTCGGTCGGTTCGGGCCTCCAGGTGGCGCTCTTTGTCGCCCCGTTCCTGGTCTTTCTCAGCCTGATCATGGGCAACCCGCTGACGCTGGTTTTCAATCCCTTTGAGCTGGCAGCATTGGGGGCAGCCTCGCTCATCGCCAGCCTGGTCTCGCTGGACGGCGAATCGAACTGGATGGAAGGGGCGCAGTTGCTCGTCGTCTACGCCATCCTGGCTCTGGCCTTTTTCTTCCTGCCGATCGAATGACATGCCCTATCAAGACGTCTACGACCGCCCGATTCAATACCTGCGGGTCTCAGTGACCGACCGCTGCAACCTGCGCTGTGTCTATTGCATGCCCGACGGCGGCGTCGCCGCGATTCCCCACGACGATGTCCTGCGCTATGAGGAGATTGTGCGCATTGTGCGCCTGGCGGTCGAGATGGGCCTGGTCCACGTCCGCCTGACCGGCGGGGAGCCGCTGGTGCGGCAGGGCATCGTCCACCTGGTGGCACAGTTGGCGGCGATCCCGGGGCTGGACGACCTGTCGATGACCAGCAACGGCATCCTGCTGGCAGACTATGCCGAAGCGCTGGCCCGCGCCGGCCTGCGCCGGGTCAACCTCAGCCTGGACACGCTGCGCCCGGAGCGTTTTCGCGCCCTGACCCGCCGGGGGGAACTGGCGGACGTGCTGGCCGGGCGGGAGGCGGCGCTGGCCGCCGGCCTGCGTCCGGTCAAGATCAACACCGTTGTCGTGCGCGGCATGAACGACGACGAGGTGGTCGACCTGGCCCGCCTGACGCTGCAGCCGGACTGGCACATCCGCTTCATCGAGGTCATGCCGCTGGGCGAGGCCAGCCACTGGAGCGGCGACGGCGTCGTGCCTTCGGCTGAGATTCGCGCCCGCGTCGAGGCGGCGCTGGGGCCGCTGACCGCCGTGCGCGGCGAGCCCGGCGTCGGCCCGGCGCGCTACTTTCGCCTGCCCGACGCCGCCGGCACGCTGGGCTTTATCAGCCCCGTGACGGAGCACTTTTGCCAGGCCTGCAACCGCCTGCGGCTGACCTCCGACGGCCGGCTGTTGCCCTGTCTGATGTCGAGCACAGCGATCGACCTGCGCGCACCGCTGCGGGCGGGCGCCGACGACCAGGCATTGCGCGCCCTCATCGAGCAGGCCATCCTGGTCAAGCCAGGAGGCCACCACCTGAACGAAAGCCTGCTGCCCCGCTGTCTGCCCATGTCACAGGTAGGAGGATGACCATGAACCTGAGCCATGTCGACGAGAAGGGGCAGGCGCGCATGGTCGATGTGACCGACAAGCAGCCCACTTCGCGCCAGGCCATCGCCGCGGGCGAAGTGTGGATGCAGCCAGAGACGCTGGCGCTGATCCAGCAGGGAGGGCTGCCCAAGGGGGACGTGCTGACG
The DNA here is from genome assembly GCA_034435295.1 of Anaerolineae bacterium. Taxonomy (GTDB): domain Bacteria; phylum Chloroflexota; class Anaerolineae; order B4-G1; family DUEL01; genus DAOTYD01. The sequence continues at coordinate 19,504 of DAOTYD010000053.1, forward strand.
GTGGCGCGCGTCGCCGGCATCATGGCCGCCAAGCGCACCCACGAGCTGATCCCCCTCTGCCACCCGCTGCCCATTTCCGCCGTGCAGGTCGATTTCGAGATCGACCAGGAGCATTCGCTGGTGCGCATTGTGGCGCAGGTGCGCTGTCACGGCGTCACCGGCGTCGAGATGGAGGCGCTGACGGCAGTGAGCGTCGCTGCGCTGACGATCTATGACATGGCCAAGGCCGTCGACCGCCGCATGCGCATCCACAACATTCGCCTGCTGCGCAAGAGCGGGGGCAAGAGCGGCGAGATCATACTGGAGGAGCTACCGTGAAAGGTCAGGTCATTGCGGTCTGCACGAGCACCCAAAAGGGTGTGGCCAAAGAGAACATCGGGCAGGGCATGTTGCGCGTCGATTGGGGGCTGGAAGGGGACGCCCACGCCGGCAACTGGCACCGCCAGGTCTCCCTGCTGGCCTGGGAGTCGATCGAAAAGATGCGCGCCCGCGGCCTGGACGTTCAGGCCGGCAGTTTTGCCGAGAACATCACCACCGAGGGGCTGGAGCTGTATACTCTGCCGGTGGGGACGCGCATGCGCCTGGGCACGGCGCTGGTAGAGGTAACCCAGATCGGCAAGCTCTGCCACAGCAAGTGCGCCATCTTCCAGGCTGTGGGTGACTGCGTCATGCCGCGCGAGGGGATCTTTGTGCGCGTCCTGCAACCCGGCGAGGTGCGCGTGGGAGACGAGATCGAGGTGCTGGAAGCAGCAGGAGGACAGGAGCCGGCGTGAGCCGCCTGGCCATCGTCCACGATTGGCTCAACCAGATCGGCGGCGCCGAGGATGTGCTGGAGGCGCTGGTCGCCATGTACCCCGGCGCGCCGGTCTATACGTCGATCTACTGGCCGGAGCAGATGCCGACGGCGTACTGCCGGTGGGACATCCGCACGACCTGGATGGATGGCCTGCCGGGCATCTATCGCCACCACCAGTTTTACCTGCTGTGCTATCCGCTGGCCTTTGGCGGCCTCGACCTCTCCGCTTACGACGTGGTGCTGAGCAACAAGTCGGCTTTCTGCCACGGCGTGCGTACTGGCGAGGCGGTTCACATCTGCTACTGCCTGACGCCGACGCGCTTTGTCTGGCAGTTCGACGCCTATGCGGCGCGCGAGTCGATCCCGCGGCCGCTGCGCCCGCTGCTGCGGCCGCTGATTGCTGCGCTGCGGCGTTGGGACTATGCCGCCGCGCAGCGGGTCAGCCACTTTGTCGCCATCTCGCGGGCGGTGCAGGAGCGCATCCGCCGCTTTTACGGGCGCGAGTCGACGGTGATCCACCCGCCGGTCGAGACGACGCGCTTTCAGCCAGCGCCGCGCCACGAAGACTATTACCTGATCGTCTCCCGCCTGATCCCCTACCGCCGCATCGACCTGGCGGTGCAGGCCTTCAACCAGTTAGGGCTGCCTTTGGTCATTGCCGGAGACGGGCGGGCGCGGGAAGCGTTGGAGGCGCTGGCCGGGCCGACGGTGACCTTCCTGGGCCGCGTTCCCGACGAGGAGCTGCCCGACCTCTTTGCCCGCTGTCGCGCCTATGTCCTGCCGGGCGAAGAAGACTTTGGCATCGCGCCGGTGCAGGCGCAGGCGGCGGGGCGGCCGGTGATCGCCTTTGCCGCCGGCGGCGCGCTGGACACGGTGATCGAAGGGCAGACCGGCGCGTTCTTCCGCGAGCCCACGCCCGAATCGCTGGCGGAGGCCGTCCGCGCCTTTGACGCCGAGGCGGTCGACCCGCGCGCCTGTGTGGAGAATGCGGCCCGCTTCGACGCGCGCGTGTTCCGCGAGCGCCTGGGGGAGTTTGTGACAAGGAGAGAGGGAGACAAGGTGAGGGGGAGACAAGGTGACACGGGGAAGGGGTGAC
>DAOTYD010000054.1:0-9296 GCA_034435295.1 Anaerolineae bacterium
CTGGCTACCCGACAGTTTGAAATCAGGACACGGATACACACGGGTTTCACGGATGGGCACGGATGAAATCCGTGAAAATCCGTACCATCCGTGCCCATCCGTGTCCCATTGAACGGGAAGCAAAGGTAAGAGGGGCATTTACAGGTTGGCATTCCGTGTCTATCCGTAGCATCCATGTGAATCCGCGTACTGCCCGATCAAAAGTGTCAGGTGACCAGATCCAGGGTCGTGATCATCTCCATTCTTCGTGTCCTTTGTGTCCTTCGTGGTCAACATGAATCCGTGTCTTGGCACCCATAGCGGAAAGGGGTGAGCAGTTCCTATTTTATGCTATAATGAGCCCCCACAGCTCACAAGGATAAGGTAAATGAACACGGCCAATCCCTCATTGTTCCTGGCCTTCCTGGCCGGGCTGGCGTCCTTCCTGTCGCCGTGCGTGTTGCCGCTGGTGCCGGCCTATATCGGCTACCTGAGCGGGCGGGTGGTGGTGGCCCCCGAGCAGCGGCGCACGCTCGCCGAGCGGCTGACGACCTTTTCCCACGCGCTGGCCTTTGTCCTCGGCTTTTCCCTCGTCTTTGTCGCGATGGGCCTGGCCGCTGGCGGCATCGCCCGCTTCCTGCGCTCCGATTGGGTGCGCTGGATCGGCGGCCTGGTCATGATCTTTTTCGGCCTGGCGCTGGCCGGCGCGGTCAAGCTGCCCTTTCTCTACGCCGAGCGGCGCCTGCACATCAAGACCCGCCCCGGCTGGGGCCACCTCTCGTCCTTCCTGGTGGGCCTGTCGTTTGCCGCCGGCTGGACCCCCTGCATCGGGCCTGTCCTGGGCGCGATCCTGGCCCTCAGCTCCAACCAGGAGACCGTGGGTCAGGCCGTGGTGATGCTGATCGCCTATGCCGCCGGGCTGGGCATCCCCTTTCTGCTCGTCGGCCTGGCGCTCGACGGCGCCTTTGGCCTCATCCGCCGCTTGCAGCCCTATATGCAGGTGATCCAGACCGTCATGGGCGTCATCCTGGTCGTCTTTGGCGTGCTCCTGTTCATGGACTGGATCAACGTGCTGGGCCGCTGGATGACCGGGCATGGGCTGGGCTGGGACCTGGGGCTGTAGGTGAGGGGGTGACGTTGAACAGAAAGTGGAATTGGGCTGCCTGTGGCCTGACGGCGGCCTTGCTGTTGCTGGCGGCCTGCGTCCCTGTTGCGACGCCCCTCCCCTCGCCCCTGCCCTCGCCGACTGCCGCAGAAACCTTGCCTCCGCCGACCGCCACCGTCGCGGCAGGGCCGCTGGTGACGACGCTGACGCTGTGGCTGCCGGCAGAGTTCAATCCTTACGGCGATGAGCCAGGCGCGGCGCTGCTGGCGCAGCAACTGGACAGCTTCAACCAGGCCCACCCTGAACTGCAGGTCGCTGCCATCGTCAAAAAGGCGCGCGGGCGCGGCGGCCTGCTCGATTTTTTGCGCACGGCCAGCGCCGCCGCCCCCTCGGTCATGCCGGACCTGGTGATCCTGGAGATGGAAGACCTGCGCGTGGCGGCGCAGGCCGGGCTGTTGCAGCCCCTCGACGGCTTTCTGCCCGATAGCCTGGTGGCCGACCGCTATCCCTTTGCCGTCAGCCTGGGGCGCGTCGACGAGCGCACCATGGGCATCGTCATCGCGGCGGACATGACGCACATGGCCTATGACCCCGCTCTGCTGAGCAGTCCGCCCGTCTCGTGGACAGCGGCCATTTCCATGGGGATGCCTCTGCTCTTTCCGGCTGGGGGGCAGGACGGCAGCGTGAACGACGCGACGCTGCTGCAGTACGCGGCGGCGGGGGGCAGATGGCTCGACGAGGCGGGCAATCCGCTGCTGGAGGCGGGGCCGTTGGAGGCGGTGCTGAGTTTCTACGGGCGGGCGGCGGAGGCGGGGGTCATCTCGCCGACGCTGCTCCTTTCGCTGGCCGACAACGATGCCTGCTGGGAGCAGTTCCGCCGGGGAGGGGCAGCGATGACGGCGGCCAGCTCGCGGCGTTTTTGGGCGACGGGCGAGCGGAGCGCCCTGCCGGCGCCCTTTCCCACGCCCGACGGCCGGCTTGTGGCGCTGGCGCAGGGCAGGTGGGCGCTGGCGCTGGTGACTGCCGACGCGGAGCGTCAGCAGCAGGCCATGCAACTGGCCGAGTGGCTGCTGGTCTCGGGGCAGTACGGCCTGTGGACGCAGAGCACGGCCTATCTGCCGACGAGCCAGAGTGGGCTGGCGGCGTGGGAGGTCAGCGCGCAGGAACGGGCGGCGCTGGACGCGATGCTGCAGGCGGCGCAGCCCATGCCGCCGGCGGCCGTGCGCAGCGCGGTCGGGCCGCCGCTGCAGGCGGCGCTGGAGGCGGTGTTGACGGGACAGCGCAGCCCGGCCGAGGCTGCCGCCGAGGCCGCGCGCGCAGTCAGGCCGTAGCGACTCGTTGCTCACCCTCCCGCAGGTTCTGAACCTGCGGGAGGGTACATTTACCGCGCGGCTAGATCTCCCTGTGTTGCTCCATCTGCTCCCAGTGGAGGTTGGAGTAGAGGTTGGGGTTGAAAGTGGGATCCTCGGTCAGGATATATTCCCCCAGATTGTTGGCCCAGGCGTGGCCATAGCCGGTTGGGAGTTCGACCACCTCCTGGCGGTGCGGGTCGAGGAAAGCGTCCACGCCACGGATGGCGCGGCTCTGTTCGGTGGCGATGCGGTCGTAGCGCTCCTGGATCGAGTACCAGTGCTGCAGGTTCTGCTCCCTGATGTCACGTCCGGTTTGGGCAATGATCTGGCTGATCTGGCCGATGTGGCGGATTTGCCGGATCTGCTGCTGGGAGAGATAGTAGGCGACGGACTTGAAGGCGGCGTACCAGTGGGGGTTGAGCTGGAAGGACTGGACCATCGTCGTAAAGAGATTGGCGGTGGCGTCGAGGCGGCCCTGGGCGGCGCGGAAGGCGAAGAGGAAATCGATGAACCAGATGAGGAGCTCGGCGGGGCCGAACATCGAGGGGATAAAAGTGCGGAAGATTTCGACGATGCCGTAGATTTCCTCTTCGAGGGAGTAGCCCTGCCAGGAGTACGTGATGCGCACGCGGCCGCCCTCGGCCCAGCCGCCGCTCATCGGCGCTTCGGAGCGGGCGACTGTTGGCAAATCTGGTTGCGGTTCTTCTCTCAAAATACAAAGATTTTGTACTCCCCTGCGATAGCGGGGGATGATGATCTGGCGCAGCGCGTCGCGGATGCCCATCGGTGGGCGCACCTCGGCGCCGAAATAGCGCGAGCCGACCGGTTGCGTGGCCTGGGCCATGGGGCTTGTGTTCCAGACCAGGTTGATGTTGGGCAGGATCTCGAACATCTCGGCGCCCTGGGGGTTCCACATCTGGAAAGCGACGACGGCGGGCATGCTGGGGTTATCGAGCAGCCACTGGCAGCCGCCGCGGGTTTCCCAGCCGACGGGCATGAGCATGCGGAACACTTCCAGGCCGGTGCCGGCGCTGTCGACGCAGGCAAACATCTTCAGGCGTATGCCGCGTATGACCGTGGTTGTCCCCTCTGTGGCGGCGCTCTGCGGGTTCCAGATCAGGCTGGAGCCGCAATACTGGCAGATGGCGCTGCCGGTCGCTGTGGTGGGCAGGGCCGCGCCGCACTGCGGACATTTCAGTGCGGCGACCTGAGGTTGATTGGGAGCGTTCATCTTCCTCCTTTCCCTTTCCCTGTTGGCTGTCTCCTGTCTGCCGTTTGTTTCACGTGAAACGTCCCTCATGCGCTGATCAGCGGCAGCAGGACGTGCAGGACGATGTCAGCGCTGAAATGGGCGAGCATGGCCGCCTCCAGCCCGCGCTTCCAGTAGAGGTGGCCGCAGATGACCCCCACCAGGCCGTTGAGGACGACCGCGCGCAGGACGACCAGGGGGGTCAGCGGCACCAGCGCGGCCGTCGCCGGCAGGTGGCCCAGCCCGAAGAGGACCGCTGCCGCCAGGTTGGCGCTCCAAAAGGCCCCTGCCGCCGGGCCGCCCGTCGGCGCCCGCCACAGCAGGCCGATGGGCCAGGCCAGCAGCGACATGAAGAAGAGGCGCAGCAACAGCTCTTCGGTGATGCCGCCGTAGAACGAAGCCAGCAGCCCCTGCCAGGCCGGCGGCTGGCTCACTTGGGGGGCGAGCGTCTCTGGCATGCGCGGGGCAAAGACCAGGATGTCGAGCAGGACGACGATGAGGGCCCCGGCGGCGCCGAAGAGCGCCGCCGGCGCGACCATGGCCCGCAGTTCCCGGCCTACTCTCTCGCCGCTCAACGCGCCGCGCAGGAGCGGCGCGCCCAGTCCAACCCGCCCGGCCAGGAGCAGGCCCAGCCCTACGGCGGCGGCCACCAGTATGGCGTTCTGTCCCACCTGGGCGACGAGCAGAGCCCCCAGGGGAACGGGTAGCCCGGCCTGCGCCAGTTGGGCCGCCTGCAGGGTCAGGCTGTAGGGCAGGATGGCGACCACGCCCACGGTCCCCGCCGCCCACAGGATGAGAAATTGCAGCCAGTAGAGGCGGGCGGGGGAGATGTTTTGTCCGGGAAAAGGGCCAGAGTTCATGGCTACAGATTTATTCTGACCACGAAGGACACAAAGAAACCATCACGACGCTGGATCGTATCTTGCTCATCTGTCCTGGATCATCCTTTGTGTCCTTTGTGGTGAGCTGCAAATGAGTCGCTTGTCCTCTTGCCAGCCACTTTCTAACCTGCGGGAGGGTAGTGGGAACTGGATCGTCCTTTGTGTCCTTTGTGGTGAGAGAAGGGACTGGCCTGAGCAGGTGCCTTTATTGTACCACAAAGACATAGGCGGCGTCAATATCTCAATTTGTAGGACAACTGCGAGCCGTTGTCCTGTTATCCCAAACCCGCTCGACCTCGATCAGGAATCAAGTTGACATAACGAAAAACCGCCTGCCCTCCCCTGTGACCCACGGAAGGACTCGATGGCCTGGTACTTTTTTCCCATTGACCAGCGCAACGAAAAAGCGTACAATGGAAGCGATGTAGGGGCAGGACCCCGCCCCCTGCTCCACATTGAGCGGTTGTTTGTGGTAACCCTCCTTTCGCAAGCCGGGACCTCCTCGCCCGAGGGGGTCTCGGCGCGTTAAGAGGCCTTTCCCCTACTCCTCTTCTTCGAGCAGGATCCGCTCGCAGTTGCCGCAGGTCAACAGGCCCGCCGCGCGGCCCTCTGCAAGCCGTCCCGGCGGCACCTCCATGCCGCAGGCGGTGCATGCGCCGCCCCGCATCGCCGCCACAGCAACCCCGCCTCGCCGCTGGCGCAGGTTGCGATAGAGCGCCAGATCGTCCGGCCGCAGCAGGGGCAGCAGGGCCTCGCGCGCACGGGCAATTTCGGCCAGGCGGCGCTCCAGTTGTTCGATCTCCGCCGTCAACTCGTCCTGCCGCGCCTGCCAGCCCGCCTCCGCCTCGGCCTGCTGGGCCTGCGCCGCTTCCAGCTCCGCCTCCGCTTCCTCCAGGGCGATCATCGCTTCCAACAGGTCGTTTTCCTTATGCCCCAGCAGCCGTTTGAGCGAGGCCGCCTTGGCCTGCAGGTCGCTCAGTTCTTTGGGGTTGCGGATGCTTCCGCTGTAGAGCTGCTTCTCCGCCGCGGCGATCTCGTCCTTGATGCTGCGCACGGTCAGGTCCAGATCGCGCTGACGCGTCCGCCACTGCTGAACGGCGGCGGCAGCTTTTTGGGCCCTGGCTCGCGCCCGACGCAGCGCGGGCGTCTCGCCCAGCGCCGCCCGCACGGCCTCCAGTCGACTGTGCTTCTCGTCCCCTTCCGAATCCAGCTTTTGCAGGCGATACAGGCTGGCCGCGCGGCTCATGTTCACCTCCGCTGTTTCAGGACTCGCCTTCTTGGGGCGACGCCGATCGCTTTCTGGCCCGCAGGCGCGAAGTGACGATCACGGCCAGGCCGACGGCGATCAGGGCCAGGCCGACCCACTGAGCTGCTGCCAGCGTGCCAATGACCCACGCGTCGGGGCGGAAGAACTGCTCGATCCAGAAGCGCCCGGTGCCGTAAGCGATCAGGTAGCCGGCAAAAATATCCCCTGGCCGCAGCCGCTGCATCCACTTGCGCCAGATGAACGCCAATACCAGAAAGGTGAGCAGCGACCAGAGGGACTCGTAGAGAAAAGTGGGGTGAAAGAGGGTCGTCTCGTAGGGATAGCGGGAAATGGGGTACTGGAGAAGGCGGTGCTGTGCGTCGATGCGCAGTCCCCACCAGGATGAGCCGGTGGGCGGGCCGTAGAGCTCCTGGTTGACGAAATTGCCCCAGCGGCCGATCGCCTGCCCCAGTGCCAGCCCCGGCGCGCCGATGTCCAGCGCGAGCAGGACGGGCAGGCGATTGCGCCGGGCGTAGATAACGGCGCCCAGCGCCCCGCCGATGATGGCCCCATAGATGCCCAGGCCGCCGCGCCAGATGGCCAGGATGTCGAGCGGATGCTCGCGGTACCACGGCCAGCCGCATCCCTGCAGCGGCGGGCCAGCGGTGAGGCACTCGGCAGGCGTGGAAAAGACGTGGTAGAGGCGCGAGCCGATGACGGCCAGGACGACGCAGAGAGTCAGGCCGTTCCAGATATGGTCAGCGGAAATGCCGACGCGCGGCGCCTGCCGCGCCGCATAGATCGTGCCCAAGATGACGCCGGTAAAGATCAGGATGCCGTACCAATGCACCGCCAGCGGGCCGATTGTAAAGGCTACCGGTTCGACGGGAGGGACCATCATCACTCCTCTGTTGCGAGATGGCGCGATTATACCATAGTTTGGTCCAGGGCGCATGGGTTTGCAGGACAACTGCGAGCAGTTGCCCTACAAACCCATGCGCCCTGTTTGAGTTTTCCTTGTTTTTGGTGTATCATACGGCCTACATCAGCAAGAGGAGAATCGAGGTGAAAGTCATACTGATCCAGGATGTCCCTGACCTGGGCCATGAAGGCGAGGTCAAAAACGTCGCGCCGGGCTATGCGCGGAACTTTTTGATCCCCAACAAGCTGGCCGTGGTGGCAACGCCAGGCCAGATCAAGGCCCTGCAGGCGCAGCAAAAGGCGCAGCATGAACGGGAGGCCCGCCTGGCCGCGCAGGCAGCCGTCCTGGCCAAAAAGATGGCCGAGACGACGCTGGTTTTCGAGGCCAAGGCCGGGCCAACCGGACGGCTCTATGGCTCGATCACCACCGCTGACATCGCCGAGGCGCTGAGCAAGGAATTGGGCATACGCTTCGAAAAGCGCAACATCCTCAGCGAGCCGCTGCGGCAGGTGGGCGAGCACGTCGTCGCCGTGCGCATCAGCCGCACGGTGCAGGCCCAGTTGCGCGTCCTGGTCAAGGGCGAGGGGGCCGAGTTCGTGGAAGCGGCTGCAGCGCCGGCCGCTGAAGCCGCCGGGGCGGGCGATAGCGCCGGGCTGGACGAAGAGGGCTTGCGGGACGAGGAAGCCGAACTGGCTGCATAAGACGCAGAGATGGAGAACCTGGGCAACTGGCTGCGCGCGGCTCGCCAGGCCAAAGCGCTTTCGCTGCAAGATGTCGAAACCGCCACCTGCATCCGCGCCCGTTACCTGGAGGCGCTGGAAGCAGGCGACTATGGCGCCATGCCGGCCGGCGAAGCCCAGGCGCGCGGCTTTCTGCGCCGCTATGCCACCTTCCTGGGACTATCTGCCGAGGAAGCGATTCAGCGCTATGAGCAGAGCCGGCAGACGCAGCAGGCCGTAGCGCCTGCTGCTCAGGCTGTCCCTCCGCCTGCCGCTCCCCCCCGCCCTGTCGACCTGGCCCATGCTCATCGCCGCCGGCTGCAGCTCGTCGTCGCGTTGTGCGCCGTGCTCGTCCTCCTCATCGCCGGCACATGGCTGGCAGGCCGCCTGGACCTGCGCGCCAGCCGCCAGCCTGCACCGGGCGCAGAAACCGCCGCCAGCGTCTCATCGGCGCTGCCAGAGACGTGGAGGGGGGCTACCCTGCTGCCGCCGGTCACAGCGCTGCCCCAGCCCACGCCCACCTTCGTCGTCCTGGCGGAGGGCGGCGTCACGCTCTCCCTCCAGGCCGAGGAACACGTCTGGGTGCGGGTCATCGCCGATGGCTTTATCGCCTATGAAGGCATGCTCGCCCCTGGCGCCGCTCCCCTGTGGATGGCCAACGAGACCGTCGTGGTCGAGACGGGCAACGGGGCCGCCGTGACCGCTATCGTCAACGGCCAGAGCCAGGGGCGGCTGGGCGAGCGGGGTCAGGTTTCGGTGCGCGGCTGGGGGCCGCAGGGCGAGATCGAGGTGGAGCTCTCATCTGGCCGTTGAGGCTGCCAGTTCATCCATCAGATAGCGCCGCACCAGGTCCAGAGCCGCCTCCGCCGAGGCGGCTTTGTTCGCCAGACGGTCGCCCGGCCAGATGTGCTGCTCGACCCACAGGCCGTCCGGCGCGGCCAGGGCGATGTAGACCAGGCCCACCGGCTTGTCGGGCGTGCTGCCGCTGGGGCCAGCGATGCCGGTCGCAGACAGGCCCAGGTCAGACCGCAGCGCCCGGCGGATACCCTGGGCCATTTCTTGCGCTGTCTCTGCGCTGACCGCGCCGTGCTCGTAGAGCGTGGCGTGACGCACCCCCAGCAGCATTTCTTTGGCTTCGTAGGCGTAGGCGGTCACCGAGCCGAGGTAGTAGGCCGAACTGCCCGCTATGTTGGTGATGCGGTGACCGATAAGCCCGCCCGTGCAGGACTCGGCAACTGCCAGGGTCATTCTGCGCTGCAGGAGCAGCTTTCCGATCGCGACCTCCAACGGTTCCTCCATCTGTGTCACCTCCTGCGCCCAGGGGCCCGTGCCCTGCGCAGCCATGCGCTCCAGTGCAGCGCGCGCGGCCTGCGCCTCAGCACGCTCCGTTGCTGTAATGGGCAGAACCGCAAATTCATCTTCGTCCAGGACCATCACCCGCCCCTGGGGGTCGATCCACAGGTCCAGCGCCAGGTCCTCGGCGCTGACTGTCGTGGCGGTGATCTCTGCCGGCCGGGTGATGTTGCAGTAGATGCCCTTGAGTCGCCCGTCGGCGGCGTGGATGCGGAAGACGTTGTACCAGCGATCGGCGTAAAAGAACTCGACCCAGCGGTCGCCTGTCTCCAGCACGACATAGCCCAGGTCGAGAGGCAGGCGCTCCCAGGCGGTCTCCAGCACGATGGAGGTATCCATACGGCGGAGCACTCGCCCTGGATAGGCCGTCACCAGCCGGCCGGCGTGATCGAGCTTGCGTACCGTCATCCAGGCCATCGGCGATGATTCTAGCCGAATTGGCGCCAGAGGGCAAGGAGAGGGGGAGAGGGGGAGAGGGGGAGACAAGGAG
>DAOTYD010000055.1:0-49737 GCA_034435295.1 Anaerolineae bacterium
CTAGAATGCAGGCAGTCTGTCGAGGAGGAAGGCAGATGCTTGTGGTAACGGACAGCGGTACGGATGTGTCACTGACCCCAGAGGAAATGGCTGAACTGGGCATTTATGTTGTCCCACTGATGGTCAGTGTGGCCTACGCACCGCAGGCAGCTTTTGTGGACATGCCATAAGAGGTGGACATGCAAAACAACCCCTTTGTCTCCCTGCCCATAGCGTGGCAAAAGCGTTTCATGGTTGTGCTGGCTGGCCTGGCTGTTGTGCTGCTGATCGTTCTGCAGGTGATCGACGTCCCGCTGCGCACGGCGGTGGCGCCGTCGGGCATTGTCTCTTTCGAGTTGGCGGGGGACGCGGCGACGGCGCAGGCGATGGTCGCTTCGTGGGACGAGACGGCGCGCATCCATGCCGGGATCAGCCTGGGCATCGACTATCTGTTCATGGTGTCCTACGCCGGCGCCATCAGCCTGTGCTGCGTCCTGGTTGCCCGCGGCCTCAAACCTGGCTGGCTCGCCTCGATCGGCATGGCGCTGGCCTGGGGACAGTGGCTCGCGGCGGCGTTGGACGCGCTGGAGAACGTCGCGCTGATCCGCATATTGCTCGGCGCCGGCGGGGACTTTTGGCCGCTGCTGGCCCGCTGGTGCGCCATCCCCAAGTTTGCCCTTGTGCTGTGTGGCGTGTTGTTCATCGGGGCTGGCTTTGTGCTGACTCGCTTCCTCCGCCGCGAGCACTCGCCTGGAGATACGTTGCCATGATCCAGTTGTTGATCGACGTTGCCGGCTGGTTGGGCGTGGTCATGGTGCTGGCGGCCTATGGCCTGGTGTCAGCCCGCCGCCTCGAAGGCGATGCTGTGCTCTACCAGGCGCTCAACATCGGCGGCGCGGCGCTCTTGATCGCCAACTCGTTCTACTATGGCGCCATGCCGTCTGTGGCGGTCAATGTGATCTGGATTGGGATTGGCGTCTATGCGTTGGCGCGACGGGGGAGGCGGTAACAAATCAACAGTTGGGAAATAAGGAGGAACTATGCCTGTTGCTGTCATCACGGATACGGATTCGAGTTTGCCGGTCGATATCGCTGCTCGCTACGGCATCCGGCAGGTGCCGATCAACGTCCATTTCGGCGATCAGACCTGTGCGGCGAGCGAGATCAGCGATGCCGAGGTCTTTGCCCGCGTCGACCGCGAGGGCAGGCTGCCGACGACCTCGGCCCCTTCGCCGGGGCAGTTCGTCGAGGCCTATCGGAGCGCCTTTGACCAGGGCGCCGACGCGGTTGTCTGCATCTGTGTCAGCAGCGTGGTTAGCGGGGTGTTCAACGCCGCCGTGGCTGCGCGCGACCTGTTGCCGGAGCGTGACATTGCCGTGCTGGACTCGCGCAACCTGGCGATGGGGCAGGGCTTTATGGTGCTGGCGGCAGCCGAGGCCGCTGCTGCCGGGGCGGATAAAGAGGAGGTCATCCGCTGCGCCGAGGAGACGCGCCAGCGTACCCATCTCTACGCTGCGCTCTCGACGCTCAAGTACCTGGCGATGAGCGGACGGGTCGGCTATCTGGCGGCGGGGATGGGCGGGCTGTTGAGCGTCCAGCCGATCCTGACCGTCCGCGACGGCAAGCTGGACCTGCTGGAAAAAGTGCGCACGCGGCGCAAGGCGCTGGCGCGGGTGATGGAGCTGTTGGAGCAGGCCGCTGACGGGCGGCCGGTCGAGCGGGTGGCCGCTGTCCACGTCTGCCTGCCCGACGAGGCGAAAGCGTTTGGCGCCGGGCTTTGCCAGCGGCTGGGCTGTTCGGCGGAGGCCATCGTGGCCGATCTGACGCCGGGGTTGTCGGTCCACGCCGGGGCGGGCCTGCTGGGCGCGGCGATCGTTGTAAAATAGTCGGCGGAGGTGAAAAGTGAAAAAGCGACTGATCGTGTCTGTGATCACCGGAGCGCTGTTGGGCATTATCTGCATCATCGGCGGGAGCATCCGCGCTGGCGGATTGCGCGGCAACGAGCTCTATCTGATCGCCCTGTGGTACAATCGCGTCATCATGGGCCTGATGATTGGCTTTGCCGGTGGCTGGCAAATCGTCCGCGGCGGGGCGAACCGCTATGTCCGCGGGGCGCTGCTGGGCCTGCTGGTCAGCGCGGCCTTTTTCCTCAGCAGCGGTTTTCGTGACCCCATCGCCTTTGTCGCCGGCATCGTCTACGGCCTGATCATCGAGTTCGTGGCGGCCAGGATGGGATAAGCCCAGCGGAGATGTGATGCGCAACGTCGAGATCAAGGCGCGCGTCGATGACCTGGCGACGCTGCGGGCGCGGGTCGAGCGCCTTGCCGACCGTCCCGTCGAGCGGATCCGCCAGGAGGATGTCTTTTTCTTCACCGCCAGGGGGCGGCTCAAGCTGCGCATCCTGGCCCCGGACAGCGGGCAACTGGTCTATTACGAGCGGGAGGACAGCGCTGGACCCAGGCCCTCCTACTATCTCGTCTATCCTACCGCCCAGCCGCTGCTGTTGCGGGCGCTGCTCTCTGCCGCCCTGGGCGTGCGCGGCGTCGTGCGCAAAGAGCGTCACCTCTTTTGGGCTGGCGATACGCGCATCCACCTGGACCACGTGGAGGGACTGGGCGATTTCGTCGAACTGGAAGTGGTGTTGGAGGAGGGGCAGCCGGTGGCCGAGGGGAAAGCCAGGGCGGACGAACTGATGGCGGCGCTGGGGATTCGCGCCGACCAGCTTGAAGAAGGGGCCTACATCGACCTGCTCGAGCGCAGCCAGGGTGCGGGGTGATGAAGACGCTGATCCTGATCCGTCACGCCAAATCGAGCTGGGAGCATGAAGGGCTTGCTGACGATGAGCGGCCGCTGAACCGTCGCGGGGAGCGGGATGCGCCCAGGATGGGCGAGCGCCTGGCCGAACGCGGCGTACAGGTCGACCGCATCATCACCAGCCCGGCCCGGCGCGCCCTCATGACCGCGGAAATGATCGCCGATGAGATCGGCTATCCGTGGGACGAGATCGTTTGCGACGAACGGCTCTACATGGGCGATGTCGATGACATCCTGGAGGTGATCGAGGAGGTAGAGGAGTATGTCGATCGCTTGATGTTGTTCGGCCACAATCCAGGCTTTACCGACATGGTCAACTATTTTGCGCCCTCGCCCATTGACAACCTGCCGACCTGCGGCGTGGCCGAGTTTGCTTTTGACATCGATGACTGGTCGCAGATCGGCGAGGCGACGCCGCTCTCGGTCTTTTTCGATGCTCCCAGACGGGAGTGATCCTTAACTGCTTACCCTTTCTAACCTGCGGGAGGGCAGGGGGAAAACGGATTGGGTTATGGCTGAGACAGACAACCGTGTCCAACTGACGCAGCGTTTCGAAGAGGCGCTGGTCTATGCCTTCCGCCTGCACGCCGCGCAGCGGCGCAAGGGCTCCGGCGCGCCCTACATCTCGCACCTGCTCGGCGTGGCGGCGCTGGTGCTGGAGGACGGCGGCGACGAGGACGAGGCCGTCGCTGCCCTGCTGCACGACGCCGTCGAAGACCAGGGCGGGCAGGCGGCCGCCGCCGAGATCCGCCGTCGCTTTGGCGAGCGCGTGGCCGCCATCGTCCTGGCATGCAGCGATGCCGACACGCAGCCCAAGCCGCCCTGGCTGAAGCGCAAGGCGCGCTTTTTGCAGACGCTGGACACCCTCCCTGCCGACGCGCTGCGCGTGCTGGCGGCGGACAAGCTCTACAACGTCCGTTCGCTGCTGCGGGCCTATCGGCTGGAAGGGGAGGGGGCCTGGGCGCGCTTTCGCGGCGGCAGGGAAGGGACACTGTGGTACTATCGCCAGGCGCTGCGCGGACTGGCGGCGCGGGGCGGCGGCCCGCTGGTCGATGAGCTGCGAGAGGCGCTGGGGGCGCTGGAAGCGTTGATGGCGGCTGATGTAGAGGACGATGCCGACTAATCTTCCCCCTGACTATTTCCACGTCGAGGCGCGCTACCGCGAGGCCGATTCGATCGAGGAAAAGATCGCCTGCCTGGAGGAGATGCTCAGCATCATCCCCAAGCACAAGGGCACCGACCGTCTGCGCGGCGACCTGCGCCGCAAGCTGGCCAGCCTCAAGTCGGCGGCGCAGGGCAAGAAGGGGGGCGGGCGGCAGGTTTCGCCTTACCGCATCGAACGAGAGGGCGCCGGCCAGGTCGTGCTCATCGGGCCGACGAACGTGGGCAAGTCGTCTCTGCTTGCCGCGCTGACCAACGCCGAGCCGGAGGTCTCGCCTTATCCCTACACCACGCGCGGCCCCACGCCGGGGATGACAACGTTCGAGGATGTGCAGATCCAGTTGATCGACACGCCGCCGCTGGATGGCGAGTTTGTCAGTGCCGAGATGCTGAGCCTGGTGCGGCGGGTCGATCTGGTTTTGCTCGTTGTCGACCTGCAGGGCTATGCCATCGAGCAGTTCGAAGAATCGATCGCCTTTCTGGAAAAGCAACGCATCATCCCCCGGCAGCGACAGGAAACGTGGGCAGGCGAGCGCCGTGTCTCGTTCATTTCTCTGCTGGTGGTGGTCAACAAAGTCGATGACGGGCGCTGGGATGAGGAGCTGGCGGTGTTTTGCGAACTGGTCGGGGGCGAGTGGGAAGTGATCGGGGTTTCGGCAACGACGGGGCGCAACCTGGACGCGTTGCAGCGGGCGATTTTCGAGCGGCTGGGGGTTATGCGTGTCTATGCCAAACCGCCGGGCCGCGAGCCGGACATGAGCCGGCCATTTGTCCTGCGGGCGGGCAGCACGGTGGAGGAGTTTGCCGGCAAGGTACACCAGGATTTCCTGCGTCAGCTCAAGTCGGCGCGGGTTTGGGGCAGCGGCGTCTTTGACGGGCAACCGGTTGGCCGGGACCACGTGTTGCACGATGGCGACGTGGTCGAGCTGCGGATCTGAAAACAGGAGGAAATATGGAGTGCAAACAGGAACGCAATCTGGAGCGCTGCAACTGCACCTATGACCCTTGCTCGCGCAAGGGGCTCTGCTGCGAGTGTCTCAGCTATCATCTCAGGCACCGCGAGCTGCCGGGCTGTTGCTTCCCTGCTGATGCCGAGCGCACCTATGACCGGTCGTTCGAGCATTTTGCGCGTCTGGTCTCGGCGGGCAGGGTTTGAGGGGCGCTGTCCCATCACAGACAGGCAGGGGGAGCTATGGCAAAGGCGTTTCAGGACTATTACCCGGACGAGTGGAGTTACTGTTACGGCTGCGGGCGGCTGAACGAGCAGGGCCTGCAGATCAAGAGCTACTGGGATGGCGAGGAGACGGTGGCGATTTTTCAGCCGCGGCCGTATCACATTGCCATACCGGGCTATGTCTATGGCGGGCTGATCGCCTCGCTGATCGACTGTCACGGCACGGGGACGGCGGCTGCGGCGGCCTATCGCCAGGCCGGGCGCGAGATGGGGACGGAGCCGCCTTTTCGCTTCGTCACGGCGTCTCTGCATGTCGATTACCTGCGGCCGACGCCGCTGGGCGTGCCGCTGGAAGTGCGCGGCCGGGTCAAGGAGATCAAGGGGCGCAAAGTCGTCGTCGAGGCGACCGTGTCGGCGGAGGGCCAGCTCTGCGCCCGCGGCGAGGTCGTCGCCGTGCAGGTGCCGGAGAGCATGAAGGCGCGACTGTAGTAGGCGGGTAAGTGGAGACACCATAAAACGCGAAATGTCACCCTGAGCGAAGCGAAGGGTCTCGTTACTGGTAGGGATGAAAGCACGGTTTGTTATGCGGGTCTACTACTATCGCCTGGAGCAGGTGGACATGAGCGGGACGACGACGCAGCACGGCCCGCTGGAGGTGCACGTCGGCGAGCGCGCTGTGCCCGTTCCGCCGACGCCGACGTCGACCAGCCGCTAGTTTTTTGAGTTCACCACTGCATAGGGCGGGCTATAAGCCCGCCCTATGTGCTCCTGGCGGGGTCGCAGACCCCGCCAGGAGCAGAGTAAGCCCCGTTGCAATGCGACGCGGTTTTGTGATTTGCCGCGGAACTTGTGCGGCTCTGGCCTTGTCCTGAGCGTGCGGATGTGTTACCATGCGCGTATGAGGTTCCGTCCGCCTGCGCTCCGTTCGATGCCGGCCTATCAGCGGCAGGTTTGCCTCTTTCTGCTTCCCTATGCGCTGGGCACGCTGGTGCTGACCGTCCTGCCGGCGCTGGCGACGCTTGTGATCGCGTTTACCCGGTACCAGGCCGTCAGCCCACCGACGTGGGTCGGGCTGGAGAACTGGCAACGGGCGCTGCGTTCGCCCTACATCCGCACCGTGCTGCACAATTCGTTCTTTTTCCTGGCTCTGGCCGTGCCGCTGCGTCTGCTGGGGGCGCTTCTGCTGGCCCTGCTCTTGCAGCGGAGAGGGCGCCTGTTTGGGCTGTATCGGGCGGCGATCTATCTGCCCACCGTCATCCCCGAAGCGGCCTACGCGCTGATCTGGATGTGGATCCTGAATCCACTCTACGGACCGCTGAACCTCGTCTTGCGCGGGCTGGGGCTGCCCGCTCCGGCATGGCTGGCCGAGCCGTGGAGCGCGCGCCTCTCCATCGTGATCATATCGCTCTTCCAGATCGGCGAGGGTTTTGTGGTGCTGCTGACCGGCTTGCAAAACATCCCGCGCTCCTATTACGAAGCGGCGGCGGTGGATGGCGCCAGCAGATGGCAGGTGTTCTTTCACATCACCCTCCCGCTGCTTGCGCCGTGGCTGCTGTTGCTGGTCCTGCGCGACCTGATCGTCAGTTTGCAGAACACCTTTGCCCCCTCCTTCATCATGACCTACGGCGGGCCCGGTTTCGCCACGACCTTCCTGCCGCTGCTGGTCTATGAGCTGGCTTTCGATGTGGTCGATCTGGGCCTGGCTTCGGCCACGCTCGTGCTGGCCTGTGCGCTCATCGGCCTGACGGCGCTGGGCATCTGGAACATACTCAGCGGGCTGCGGAGGCAGGAATGATGGCGTCGCTGAAGCGGGCGCTGCACCGGCTGACCGGTTTTGTGGTGGCGGCCATGTTCGTCCTCCCCCTCTACTGGGCGGTGGTCGCCTCGCTGCGCCAGCCAGGGTTGCCGCCCTCGCCAGCGATCGAGTGGTGGCCGGTTGCGGCACGGTGGCGGAACTATGCCGAGATTTTCGAGATGGTGCCGCTGGCCCTGTACATCCGCAACTCGCTGGTTGTGGTCTTGTTCGCCGTGCCGCTCACGCTGTTCACCGCTTCGTGGGCTGGCTTTGCCCTCTCGCAACTGCCGCGCCCGGCACAGCGCCGCTGGCTGATGGCCAGCGTGGTGGTGCTGCTCGTCCCCTCTATGTCGGCGTGGATGTTCCGCTACCGCATTCTGGACTGGCTGGGGCTGCTGGACACACTGGGGGCGCTGATCGCGCCAGCGGCAGGGGCCAGCAGCCCGCTCTTTGTACTGCTCTACTACTGGACCTGCCGCCGCATCCCCGACGAGGTGTACGAATCGGCCCGTCTGGACGGCGCCAATGCCTGGACGATCTGGCGGCAGATCGTCAGCCCGCTGGCCTGGCCAACGACGGCAGGCGTCCTGGTGCTGGCGTTCCTGCTGTACTGGAGCGATTTTACCAGCCCCGTGCTCTACATCTACCGCCCGGACCTCTACACGCTGCCGGTCGGCGTGCAGTTGCTGAACCAGATGGATCGCACCAACTTTCCGCTGCTGATGGCGGGATCGGTGGTGATGATGCTGCCGGCCGTGGTCCTGTTTGCGCTGACGCAGCGCTTTTTCCTGCACGAGCTGTCGATTGGGCGGCTGTTGGAAGGGGAGTAGTACTACCCTCCCGCAGGTTAGACGACAGGGCGAGCAGCTCATTGGGGCGCATTTCAATACCTGCGGGAGGGGAAACAGTTACCTTTGTGGTGAGAAAGCCGAACCGTGCTATAATTGAGCCTCAATGGGATCGCTGCGCATTTTGCTGGTCGACGACCATATTCTCTTCCGCAAAGGGCTGGCGCGCCTGCTGGATGCCCAGCCCGATTTCGAGGTTGTCGGCGAGGCCTCTGATGGGATAGAGGCGCTCGATCTCGCCCGCGCTCTGCGCCCCGATGTGGTGCTGATGGACCTGCGCATGCCCGTGTGCGACGGCCTGGAAGCGACACGACGGATCAAGCAAGAGATGCCATCGATTCGCGTAGTGATCTTGAGCGTCTCGGACGAGGAGCAGGACTTTATCGCGGCCATCCGCTACGGCGTCGACGGCTATCTGATCAAGGATATGCGCCCGGAAGGGCTGTTCCAGGAGCTGCGCGGCCTGGCACAAGGAGAGGCTCCGCTTTCGCGAGCGATGACGACCAAGCTCATGCGCCAGTTGGCGCGCGGCGCTCAGCCTGCCGCGCTGACTATTGTGCCCGCTTCTCTTTCTGCCCGTGAGGGCGAGGTGCTGGCCCTCCTGGCGGAAGGGCTTTCCAACGCCGAGATCGCTGCCGTTCTGGATATTGCGTCGAACACGGTGCGCAACCACGTGCGCAGCATCATGGCCAAGCTGGGGGTGCGCAACCGCGTCCAGGCCGCTGTCTACGCCGTCCGCGCCGGCCTTGCCGCTGGCACGAATGACCGCCCCCAGGCGGGCTTGCCCGCTCCGCCTGGTTCTTTTATACCAGATAGACAGAAAAAATAGTCCTCTTGTGCTATAGACGAACGGCCGCCAGAGGCATTATAATAACAACCGGTCGTAACTGACCGGCGGTCAGTATGTCGATTTGTCGGGCGTTCATTCTGGCAAGTCACCCGCTTTTCGCCGAAAGCGTGGGTACTCTGTTGCGCGAACAGCCCGGCCTGGAAGTGGTTGGGGTGGGGGGAGTGACCCCCGAAACACTGGCTCACATCCGCGAGGTGCTCCCTGATGCGGTGATCGTCGCCGCCGGCGGCGATGAACAGGAAGAACTGGTCGCGCGCATCTTCCGTGAACTCTCCGGCATCAAGGTCGTGGCTCTCAACCTCGACGACAACCGCATCCGCATTTTCTATCAGCAGCTCAAAGTGGGGCGGCAGGTGGAAGACCTGCTCGAAGCGGTGCGCCAGCCGTTGGAGTGGGGTGGTCCTCACCCGGCGGCGCTGCGCATCTTTGCCATCGTGCAGGGCCAGTATGGCCTGCGCATCGTGGAGAACATCCGCGCCCATGGGCCGCGGAGCTGGACGGTGGAGACATGGCGTCCCCCGGATTTGCCCGCTGTCATAGACGATCCCTTGGGGTATCTGCCGCTGCACGTCCCGCAGGCCGACCTGGTGCTGGCGCTGGGCGAAGGCCCGGCCATTGCCCAACTCATCCCCGACATTGCCCGCCGCGCCGACGCCCAGGCCGTGATCGCGCCGGTCGACCGCACAGCCTGGCTGCCCGAAGGGCTGATCCGCCAGGTGCAGGAGCACCTGCGGCGCTTTGGCATCGCAGCGGTCTTCCCGCGTCCCTTCTGCTCGCTGACCGAGGACGGCTACAATCTCCGCCACGAGCGCGTGGCCTATACCAATCCCTGGATTTCGAGCTTTGCTCGCCACTTTGGTCGCCCTGTCTTTCGTATCCACTGCCGAGATGGGGTGATCGAGAATGTCGAAGTGGAGCGCGACGCGGCCTGCGGCTGCGGTCGTTTCGTGGCCGAGCAGTTGGTCGGCAAGCCGCCCGCCGAGGCGGTCTTTCAGGCGGGAATCCTGCACCATTACTTCCCTTGTCTGGCAGGTATGGCCATGGAACGCGGCCTGGGCGATACGCTGCTCCACCTCTCCGGCCAACTGATGCGCCAGGCGGTCGAGGTCGAGGTCGCTCCGCTCCTGCCGCGGGCAGCCTATCTCGTCCCTGAAGGGCGCAGCGAAATAGAATGAGAAACCTGGCAAGGCCCAGGTAGGTCAATCCACATTCTAGAACTTGAAGGAGGAAAGAAACAATGCCAGTCAAGCGAGTTCATCCCGTTCCAAGCGATATCGAAATCGCCCAAGCTGCCGACCTGTTGCCCATTATCGATGTGGCGCGCGCTGTGGGACTGTCTGAGGACGACCTGGACTATTACGGCAAGTACAAAGCCAAAGTCCATCTGGACGTGCTCAGCCGCCTCAAGGACCGGCCCGATGCCAAATATGTCGACGTGACGGCGATCACGCCGACGCCGCTGGGCGAGGGCAAGACGGTGACCACGATCGGCGTGAGCCAGGGCCTGGGCTATATCGGCAAGAAGGTCTTTACCTGTATCCGCCAGCCCTCGATGGGGCCGACGTTTGGCATCAAGGGCGGCGCGGCCGGCGGCGGCTATGCCCAGGTGGTGCCGATGGAGGATTTCAACCTCCACCTGACCGGCGATATCCACGCCGTAGGCGTGGCCCACAACCTGCTGGCAGCAGCCATCGACGCCCGCATCCTCCACGAGCGCGATATGACCGACGAGCAACTGGCCCGCTTCTGCCCGGAGGTCCCCCGTCTGAACATCGACCCCAACTCCATCCTCTGGAACCGCGTGGTGGATGTCAATGACCGCGCCTTGCGCAATGTCGTCATTGGCCTGCAGTCTGGCCAGGCCGACAAGCCACTGCCAGCCGCAGGCACGCTGCGCGAGCTCGTCGAGCAGCTCCCCCACGGCACGGACGGCGTCCCCCGCGCCACCGGCTATGACATCACCGTCGCCTCTGAGATCATGGCCATCCTGGCCCTGGTCGACGGCTACAAGGGGCTGGCTGACCTGCGCGAACGGCTGGGTCGCATTGTCTGGGGCTTTTCCAAGGACGGCCGTCCGCTGACCGCTGAAGATCTCAAGGTGGCGGGGGCCTTGACCGTCCTGATGAAGGATGCCCTGATGCCCAACCTGATGCAGACGCTGGATGGCACGCCGGCCTTTGTTCATGCCGGTCCCTTTGCCAACATCGCCCACGGCAACTCGTCCATCATCGCTGACCAGATCGCGCTCAAGCTGATGGGGCCGGACGGCTATGTCGTCACCGAGTCCGGCTTTGGCGCTGACTGCGGGATGGAAAAGTTCTTTGACGTCAAGTGCCGCTACTCTGGCCTGATCCCCAACTGCGTGGTACTGGTCTGCTCGGTGCGGGCGCTCAAGATGCACGGCGGCGGTCCTGAGGTGATCCCTGGTCGGCCGCTGGACCCGGCCTATACCGAGGAGAATATCGAACTGCTCCAGCGGGGGCTGCCCAATATGGTCCAGCACGTGGAGAACGCCCGCAAGTTTGGCGTTCCTGTGGTGGTCGCCATCAACTGCTTCAAGACCGATACGGAGAAAGAGATCGCTGTGATTCGTGAGGCGGCGCTGCGGGCGGGCGCTTTCGACGCTGTCGTCAGCGAAGTGTGGGCCAAGGGCGGCGAGGGCGGCGCGGCGCTGGCCGAGGCGGTGGTCAAGGCCTGCGAGGAGCCCAGTGATTTCAGGTTCCTCTACCCGCTGGACCTTTCGATCAAGGAAAAGATCGAGACCATTGCCCGCGAGATCTACCGCGCCGATGGGGTGGACTATATGCCGGAGGCGGAGCGCAAGATCGAGCTCTACACGGCAATGGGCTACGACAGACTGCCGCTCAACATGGCCAAGACCCATCTTTCCTTCAGCCATGACCCCAAGTTGAAGGGCGCGCCGCGCGGCTGGCGGCTGCCCATCCGCGACATCCGCGCCAGCATCGGTGCGGGCTTTCTCTACCCGCTCTGCGGCGCGATGCGCACGATGCCGGGCCTGCCCAGCCGACCGGCTTTTGTCGATGTGGATGTCGATCTCAAGACCGGTAAGGTGGTTGGATTGTTCTAGACGGGCGTGGAGCGTGTTGCGTGTTGCGTGTTTCGTGGCACGCAACACGCAACACGGAACACGCAAAACGTAAAACGTAAGACGTAACGTATAGCAGGGAGGTAAGGGACTATGGAAAAGATTGTGTTGGATGTGCCGCTTCTGTGGGCTGATCATCATGTTTTGAAGGTGCGAGATGTGCTGGTCAACTTGCCGGGAGTGGAGGACGTGTATGCCAGCTCGGCCTGGAAAAAGGTCCTGGTAACTTACGATCCGGCTAAAACCAGCCGCCAGGCCATCGAGCAGACGCTGGCTGGGGCGGGTTATCCGCCAGGAGAGGGGGAAACTCCCATTCTGGTCCCGCCGACCAAGACGCGCAAGGACCCGCAATGGAAAGAGATGGCGGTGCGCATGACGCGTACCTGCCAGGTCGATCTCGACATGTCTGGTGAGTTTCGCCGCTACTAACAGCGTGCAATGTGCAACGCACAGTTACGTGTGCGTCCAATCAGAGGAGGATTCAATGGCAGAAGAGGAGAAGAAAAGGGCAGTGCGGAGCATCGATCCTGCTGCCTGTGAGATGCTGGAGATCGCCGATTCCTGTGGCATTTCGACGGCCTTCAGCCGGGTGGAAGAGATCAAGCCCTGTCCCATTGGAGTGGATGGCAAGTGCTGCAAGATCTGCGCCATGGGACCGTGTCGTATCACCGGTAAGGTGACGCGCGGGGTGTGTGGGGCTACGCTGGGTACTATCGCGGCACGCAATTTTGCCCGTATGGTTGCCGGTGGGGCATCGGCTCACTCGGATCACGGGCGCGACCTGGCTTTCACACTCATCGCCATCGCTGAAGGACACGCCCAGGGGTACGAGATCCGCGACGTGCCCAAGCTGTACGAGGTCGCTGCCTATATGAACATTCCCACCAAGGGCCGCGAGATCAAGGAGATCGCCCTTGATGTGGGCAAAAAGGCGCTGGAACAGTTCGGTCAGCAGCGGGGCGAGATTGTCTATGTCTCGCGCGCGCCCAAGAAGCGCCAGCAAATCTGGCGTGAGCTGGACATCGTCCCGCGCGGCGTGGACCGCGAAGTCGTGGAGACGCTGCACCGCACCCATGAGGGGGTGGACCTGGAACCTGAGCACATCCTCGATCATGCCCTGCGCACGGCTCTTGCCGATGGATGGGGCGGCTCGATGCTTGCTACCGACCTGAGCGATATCATTTTCGGCACTCCCAACCCGCTACAGTCGGAAGCCAACCTGGGCGTGCTGAAAGAGGACGAGGTTAACATTCTGGTCCACGGCCACGAACCGACTCTCTCGGACATGATCGTTGTAGCAGCTCAGGATCCCGAACTGATCGAGTACGCCAGAAGCAAGGGGGCCAAGGGGATCAATCTGGCCGGCATCTGCTGCACGTCCAATGAAGTCCTTATGCGCCACGGTATCCCGCCAGCCGGCAACTTTTTGCATCAGGAACTGGCTATCCTTACCGGCGCCGTTGAGGCGATGATCGTGGATGTGCAGTGCATCATGCAGGCTCTTGGCGAACTGACCAAGAGTTTCCACACCGAGCTGATCACTACCTCGCGCAAAGCCAAGATCCCTGGTGCGGTGCATATGGAGTTTGAGGAACACCGCGCCTTAGACGCGGCCAAGGAAATCGTCCGCCGGGCCATTGACAACTATCCTAACCGAGGGGAGACGCATATTCCCAAGTACAAGAGCGGCGTTGTGGCCGGCTTCTCGCACGAGTACCTCAACTATATGCTTGGCGGTTACTTCCGCGGCTCCTTCCGCCCGCTGAACGACGCTATTATGGCGGGGCGCATTCGCGGCGCAGCGGGTGTGGTCGGTTGCAACAATGCCCGTGTGGCCCAGGATGAAGGGATTGTCAATACGATCCGTGAGCTGATCGCCAATGATGTGCTGGTGGTTGTCACCGGTTGCGCGGCCCACGCCTCCGGCAAGCACGGCTACCTGAGTCCCGAGATGATGGCCAACGCTGGCCCCGGCCTGCGCGAGATTTGCGAGACCGTTGGCATCCCGCCAGTTGTCCATCTGGGCTCTTGCGTGGACAATACTCGCATCCTCACCGTGCTGACGCAGGCGGCCACCGAAGGTGGGTTGGGCAGTGATATCGACGACCTGCCTGCGGTAGGCATCTGCCCGGAGTATATGTGCGAGAAGGCCCTGGCCATTGGCACGTACTTTGTTGCCTCTGGCGCCTATGTGATCTTTGGTGTGGACAATCCCGTCGGAGCAAGCGAGGAGGTTGGCCACATCATGACCGAGGTGTGGAAGAAAAAGGTCGGCGGCAAGCTGGAGTTCGTGCCGGACTGGCGCGAGATCGTCCGCCGCTCGCTGGAGCATATTGACAAGAAACGCGCTGCGCTGGGGTTGCCCGAATACGACGCCAGCAAGTGGGGCAAGAGCGGCGACTGGCGCATTCGCTCCCTGCTCGAACTGCCCTTCGAGGAGCAGATCGAGGCGGTGTATGGCGCAGCTCGTTAATCGCCAATCGCTTATCGCTAATCGCTTATCGCTCATCGCTTATCGTCAATCGCTCATCGCTTATCGCTGATCGCTAATCGCTAATCGTAGGGAGTGGGAAGCGGTGAGCAGTACGCGATGTGCAACAGGCAGTATGTAAGCGATACGCGACATGCGACATGCGATACGCGACATGCGATACGCGACATGCGATACGCGATATGCGATACGCGATAACGCGATAAACGAAAGAGAGGTGAACCGATATGTCAAGATACATCGCTACACGAGCCATCCGCGGCGCCAATGCTCTCGTTGCCGAAGCTGAAGCTTTGTTGAAGAAGGCAATCGAGGAAAAGGGCGCTGATACTCCTGTGGCTTTCCCTAACACGGCCTATTTCCTGCCGGTGACGCTGGGCATGCTGGCCCACGAGGTCAAGACCCTCGGCGATCTCGAGTTTCCCCTGCAGCACGCCCAAAAGCTGCTGCACCCCGTCCCGGAGGATAATCTGTGGGTGCCCTATCTGGGCGAGACGCTGGACGCAGGCATGGCCACTCTGCTGGCTGCCGAAGCAATCGAGGGCATCCGTTTCGCCTACGGCGAGGAACCCAAGCCCTATCCCGGTCTGGAACTGGCCGGTGGCACGAGCTACCCCCACCTCAACGGCGGCCACCTCAACGGCCCCATCGACGACATCCAGCTCCGCTCTTGGGGCATCCAACTGGTCGATGGCCGTATGCCGGGTTTTGCCGCTATCGTCGGCGCGGCTCGCTCCAACGAAGCGGCTGTCGCCATCGTCCGTGAGCTGCAACGGCGCAACATCCTGACTTTCCTCTGCGGCAATGTCAATGGCCGTTCGATCATCGATCAGTTGGCCGAAGAAGGGGTAGAGATGGGCTATGATACCTATATCGTCCCCTTTGGCCTGGACACCATCTCGGCCATCTACCCGCTGGGCTTTGCCACCCGCTCTGCCCTTACCTTCGGCGGCCTCAAGTCCGGCCAGTGGCGCGAAATCCTGCTCTACAACAAGTTTCGCGTCTTTGCCTTCGTCCTGGCGCTGGGCGAGGTCGATGATCTCAAGTACGCGGCGGCGGCAGGCGCTATCTCCTACGGCTTTCCTACCATCGCCGATACGGTCATCCCCGAAATCCTGCCCACCGGTGTCACCCGCTACGAGCACGTGATCTCGATGCCGTGGAACGAGATCGACGCGGCAACGGACACCGAACGCGCGGCCCGGATGGTGCAACGGGCCATCGAAGTCCGTGGCGTCAAGGTCAAGATCACCGAGGTGCCCATCCCCGTTCCCTACGGCTCGGCCTTCGAGGGTGAGGTCGTCCGCCGCGCCGACATGCGCATCGAGTTCGGCGGCAAGAACAGTCGCGCTTTCGAGTACCTGCATATGGTGCCTATGGACGCGGTCGAAGACGGCAAGATCGAGATCATCGGCCCCGGCATCGACTCGGTCGAAGAGGGTGGGGCAATGGACCTGGGCATCATCGTCGAGGTTGCCGGCCGCAAGATGCAGGAGGACTTTGAGCCGGTGCTGGAGCGGCAGATCCACTACTTTATCAACGGCGCCTCCGGTATCCAGCACATCGGCCAGCGCGACATTGCCTGGATCCGCATCTCCAAGACGGCAGCGGAGAAGGGCTTTGACCTCAAGCACTTTGGCGACATCCTCTACGCCCGCTTTATGGCTGACTTTGGCGCGATTGTCGACAAGCTGCAGGTCAAGATCATCACCGACCCGACGCTGCATGCCGAATGGCTGGCCAGGGCCCGTCAGGCTTATGACTACCGCAACCGCCGCCTGGCTGACCTGACGGATGAGGCGGTGGACACGTTCTATTCCTGCATCCTCTGCCAGTCCTTCGCCCCCACGCATGTCTGCGTGGTCAGCCCGCAGCGGCTGGGACTGTGCGGCGCCTACAACTGGCTCGACTGCAAGGCCTCCTACGAGATCAACCCCACCGGCCCCAATCAGCCGATCCAGAAAGGGCAGAACCTCGACTCCAAGAAGGGCTACTTTAGCGGCGTCAACGAGTACGCCAGAATGGCCTCTCAGGGAACGGTCGAACAGGTGACAATGTACTCGATCATGGAAAACCCGATGACCGCCTGCGGCTGCTTCGAGTGCATCGTCATGGTCATCCCCGAGGCCAACGGCGTGATGGTGGTCAGCCGCGAGGATCCCAGCATGACCCCCGCTGGCATGACCTTCTCCACGCTGGCCGGCATCGCCGGAGGCGGCCTGCAAAGCCCCGGCATTATGGGCGTGGGCAAGTACTATCTGACCAGCCCCA
This sequence comes from Anaerolineae bacterium, assembly GCA_034435295.1. GTDB lineage: Bacteria > Chloroflexota > Anaerolineae > B4-G1 > DUEL01 > DAOTYD01. The sequence continues at coordinate 16,490 of DAOTYD010000055.1, forward strand.
AGTTCATCTCGGCTGACGGCGGCTTTAAGCGCGTTGTCTGGATGTCCTCCTTCCTCAAGCAGACGATGGCCGAGGAGCTGGCCCAGGTCGCCGCGCGCGAGGGCGACCCTGACCTGATCTCCAAGATCGCCGACGAGACGATCTGTACCGATGTCGAGGGCCTGCTGGCGCATCTGGAGAGTGTCGGCCATCCCGCCTTGACGATGGATCCGCTGTTCTAGTCGATGACCCTCCCGCTGGTTTCTAACCGGTGGGAGGGTCGCCTGGATTGTGTGTTTGTCGCCGTGAACAGCTTTGAGTTCTCGGCGGGCTTTGCGGCAAACAGATACGATCAGTACAAGGAGGCAAGTTCCTATGACAGTTGAATTGCACGTAGAAAAATGGGCCGGAAGCGTGCTGCAGGTGACGCTGGGCGCGACGGCCAGCGAGGGCGGCACGCGCGCCCGTACGGTGACGGTCGGCGGAGAGACAACCCTGCCTTTTCTGCACTTTGAGGGTCAGATTCCCAACCCGCCGCGCATCGCCATCGAAATCTCGGACCAGTACCCTGGCGACTGGTCGCCCCTGCTGCTCAAGGCCTGGGGGGACGCGGTGAACGACCCCGCCGCCTGGGCGCAGGCCGCCGAAAAAGCCGGCGCTGACCTGGTTCTCCTCCAGCTCAGCCTGACCAAAGATGGCGGCGCGCCGGTCACGGCGGCGGATGCCCGCGCGGCGACCCGCGCCGTGCTCCAGGCCACTGGCCTGCCGCTCCTGGTCTTTGGCCCTGGCCAGGTCGATGCGGACAATGAGCTGCTGGTGGCCGTGGCCGAAGAGGCCGTCGGTGAACGCATCGTCCTGGGCATCTGCGAGGAGAAGAACTATCGCACCATCGTCGCCGCCGCGCTGGCCCATGGCCATCTGGTCAATGCCCGCACGGCGATGGACGTCAATCTGGCCAAGCAGTTGAACATCCTCATCTCGGACATGGGCATGCCGCTCGAGCGCATCCTGATGGACCCCACCACGGCGGGCCTGGGCTATGGCATCGAGTACGGCTACTCGGTGATGGAGCGCCTGCGCCTGGCGGCGCTGCAGGGCGACAAGATGACCCAGTTGCCGATGCTGGTCACCCCCGGCTATGAGGCCTGGCGCCAGAAAGAGTGCAAGGTCGGCGAGGGCGTGCCTGCCTCGTGGGGCGATTGGGAGGAGCGTGCCGTGCTCTGGGAGACGATCACGGCGACGGCCCTGATTGAATCGGGCGCTGACATTCTGGTGATGCGCCACCCCGAAGCGGTCAGGCGCGTCAAGGCATTCATCGACCGGCTGATGGCAAAGTAGGAGGGGAGCGATGGCACTGTCAGGACTTCAAATCTACAAGTTGTTGCCGCAGACAAACTGCAAAGAGTGCGGCTATCCGACCTGCCTGGCCTTTGCCATGAAGCTGGCAGCCAAGCAAGCAGAACTGGCCAACTGCCCTTATGTCTCGGAGGAAGCGAAGGAGCAACTGGCTGCCGCTGCGGCGCCGCCGGTGCGCCTGGTCACTGTCGAGGGCAAGGGGCACAAGGTCGAGGTGGGCAATGAGACGGTCCTTTTCCGCCACGAAAAGACCTTTTTCCATCGCCCCGGCCTCTTTGTGCGGGTGAAGGACACGACCCCCGTCGCCGAGATCAAGGCCGCGGTGAGCGCGGCGATGGGCTACTCGGTGGAGTATGTCGGCATGCGCCTGCACCTTGACGGCGTTGCTGTCGAGGCGGCTTCTGGCGACGCGGCGACGTTCAAGGCTGCTGTCGCGGCGGTGCTGGAAGTGACGGACCGCCCGCTGATCCTCATGGCTGCGGGCGCTGGCCTGCTGGAAGCGGGCCTGGCCGCCGCCGAGGGGACGCGCCCGCTGCTCTACGCTGCGACGAAGGACAACTGGGAACAGGTCGCCGCGCTGGCCAAGGCGAAGAATGTGCCGCTTGCCGTGCGCGCTGGCTCGCTGGACGAGCTGGCCGAACTGACCGAAAAGATCAAGGGGCTCGGCGTCGAAGATATGGTGCTCGACCCCGACGTGCGCGATGCTGCATCCACGCTGGTCACGCTGACCCAGTTGCGCCGGCAGGCCCTCAAGAAGACTTTCCGCCCGCTGGGCTTCCCCATCATCACCTTCCCCGGCGAGGGTGCAGCGGACGGTCTGGAAGAGACGATGCTGGCCGCGCAGCATATCGCCAAGTATGGCGGTTTTATCGTCCTCGACCGCTTTTCGCCTGCTTCTGCTTATGCCCTCCTGGCACTGCGCACCAACATCTACACCAATCCGCAGGAGCCGATCAAGGTCCAGCCGGGCATCTACGAGATCAACAACCCGCAGGCAACCTCGCCGCTCATGGTCACCACCAACTTTTCCATCACCTACTTCTCTGTGGCCAACGAGGTCGATGGCAGCGGCCTGCCGGGCTGGCTGCTGGTGGCCGACGCCGAGGGCATGAGCGTCCTCACCGCCTGGGCTGCCGGCAAGTTCGACGCCGAGCGCATTGCCAAATCGGTCAAATCGACCGCCATCGAGAGCAAGATCAGCCACAAGAAACTGATCATCCCTGGTCACGTCTCGGTGTTGCTGGGCGAGCTGGAAGAGGCACTGCCGGGCTGGGAAATCCTGGTCGGTCCCCGTGAGGCAGTTGACCTGCCGGGCTTTCTCAAGCTGTGGAGCGCCTAGTACCCGATCGGCGAATGACAGAGTATACCGTTCGCTTCCTGCCGCAAGACGTCACAGTGGAGGCGCCCGCGGGCGCGCTCCTCAGCGATGTTGCCCAACAGGCGGGCATCGAGCTGCTGATGCCCTGCGGCGGGCAGGGGCGCTGCGGCCGCTGCGCCGTGCTCGTCAGGGAAGGAACGGTCAACCGCCGCACTACGCAACGCCTGGGGCCGGACGATGTCGCCCTTGGCCTGGCTCTGGCCTGCCAGACGACGATAGAGGGCGACGTCGTCATCGAGATCCCGCCCCAGGAAAAGATCGAACGCAAGATCAAGGAAGGCAAGCGCGCTGCTCGAGTCGCGTTGCCTTTCCCCTACGATCTGCACGATCAGCCGCTGCGTGCCTTTGCTGTCACGCTCGAGCCGCCATCGCTGCACGATCAGACCGATGACTGGTCGCGCCTCAGGCGCGAGCTGGCCCGCCGCTACAACCTGCGCGATGTCTGTGCGTCGCTGGGCGTGCTTGCACGGCTGGGCAAGGCGCTGCGCGAGGGGGAATGGCACGTCACAGTGGTGGTGGAGCTGTACGCCATCGACCGGCCCAATGGCCCACCGCGGATCATCGATGTTTTGCCGGGCGAACGCCTGGAGAGTCTCTGGGCTGTGGCGATTGACATCGGCACGACGAGCAATGTGGTCTGGCTGGTCGACATGATCAGCGGCGAGGTGATGGCCCAGGCGCACGACTACAACGGTCAGATCGCCCGCGGCGAGGACGTCATCTCGCGCATTATCTACGCCTCCAAGGGCAACGGCCTGCAAGAGCTGCAGGGGCTGGTCATCGGCACGCTGAACCGTCTGCTGGCCCAGGTCGCCGCCGAACGGGGCATCTCGACGACGCAGATCTACAAAGCCGTCGTCGCCGGCAACAGCACCATGATCCACCTCTTTGCCGGCATCCCACCAGAGCCAATCCGCCTGATGCCGTTCATCACCACGGTCAACCAGTTGCCGACTTTTCCGGCGCGCGAGGTCGGCCTGGCCATCGCGCCGGAAGCGACGGTCGATTGCCTGCCGGGCATCGCCTCTTACGTCGGCGCTGACATCACGGCAGGCGTGCTCAGCTCGGGGATGTGCAGTGAGGAGAACAGGCTGACCCTTTTCCTGGACGTCGGGACGAATGGCGAGATGGTGCTGGGGGACTGCACCTGGCTCATCTCGTGCGCGTGCTCAGCGGGGCCGGCCTTTGAGGGCGCCGGTGTGGTGCATGGCATGCGCGCCACCGCCGGGGCGATCGAGGAGGTCTGGATCAACGGCCAGACCTACGAGGCCACCTACCGCGTCATCGACGGCGTCAAACCGCGCGGCATCTGCGGTTCGGGCCTGATCTCGCTGCTGGCCGAGATGTTCGTCGCCGGTGTGATCGACAAGAGCGGCAACATCAACCTCGATCTGCCCACGCCACGGGTGCGCCGGGGCGAGCACGGCCCCGAATACGTCGTGGCCTGGGCCGACAAGACGGAAACGGGCCGCGATATCGTCATCACAGCGGTCGACATCGACAACCTGATGCGGGCCAAGGCGGCGATCTATGCCGGCTTTTCGGTCCTTGCCCGCAGCGTGGGCATGAGCCTGGCCGATGTGGAACAGGTCCTGATCGGCGGGGCGTTCGGGCAGTATATCAACGTCGAAAAGGCTATCCAGATTGGCATGCTGCCCGACAAGCCGTTCGACCAGTTCCATTTCCTGGGCAATACGTCGGTGCGGGGCGCCTATATGGCCCTGCTCTCGCACGAGATGCGCCAGCGGGTCAACGAGGTGGGGGAAAAGATGACCTATCTGGAGCTTTCGGCTGATAACTCGTTCTTTGACGAGTTCAACGCGGCCATGTTCCTGCCCCACACGGACCTGAGCCAGTTTCCCTCTATGGCGGCGCTGCTGGAGGGGCGCTGATCGATAGACGGCGAAATAGCCCTTGAGGGTCTCTGACTGAACAGTTACGAGAGGAGTTGAATTGACGACCATCGCACTCGCCGGCAAAGGCGGCACAGGCAAAACGACGGTCGCGGCGCTGCTCATCCGCTATCTGCTGGAAGAGCAGCGGGGGCCGGTTCTGGCCATCGACGCCGACCCCGCCACCAACCTGGACATGGTGCTGGGGGTCAAGGCGGAGATGAGCGTCGGCGACATCCGCGAGGATATGCTGGATCTGGTGCAGTCGAGCGGCGCGCTGGCCGGCTCGCTGCCCGGCGGCATGAGCAAGCAGGACTATCTCGACTATCAGGTGAAGATGGCCGTTGTCGAGGGGGATCGCTTCGATCTGCTGGTGATGGGCCGCCCGGAAGGGCCGGGCTGCTACTGCGCGGCCAATCAGATGCTGCGCGTCATTGTTGACCGGCTGAGCAAGCAGTATGCCCACGTCGTCATTGACAACGAGGCCGGCATGGAACATCTCAGCCGCCGCACGACGCGCGATGTCGATGTGCTGCTCCTGGTGACAGACCCCACCCAACGAGGGCTGGCCACGGCCCGTCAAATGGCGGCCATGGTGCCCGGCCTCGACATTGGCGTGGGGCGCGTCTATCTGGTGATCAACCGGCTGCGCGGCGAACTGCCCGCGCCGCTGGCTCAGGCCGTGGCCGAAACAGGCCTCGAACTGCTCGGCTCGCTGCCGGAAGATATGGCTATGGCCGAGTTCGAGTTCTCCGGACGGCCGCTGATCGACCTGCCGGCGGATAGCCCTGTCTACCAGGCCGTGCGGGGCATTGCCCGACGCGTGCTGGCGGACACGCAACACGCAACACGTAACACGTAAAGCGTAAAACGTAAGGAGGAAGCCATGTACATTATCGCCGAGAACATTCACATCATCTCGCCCAGGGTTAAAGAAGCCATTGCCAACAAGGACGCTGCCTACTTCCAGAGGCTGGTGGCGCAACTGGTCGAGGCGGGAGCGAGCGCCATCGATCTGAATATCGGCCCGCAGAAAAAGCTCGGCCACGAGATCCTGCCCTGGCTGGTCGAGGTCGTCGAAGAGGTCACCGACCTGCCGCTGGTCTTTGACACCACCAACCTCAAGGCCATCGAGGCGGCCTGCGAGACGGTGAGCAAGGCCCAGCCGATCATCAACTCGACCGACGCCCGCCCAGAGCGGCTGGAGACGGTGCCGCTGGTGGCCAAAAAGTACAACACCCGCCTGATCGCCCTGACCATGGCCGAGGGCATGATCCCCGTCAGCGCCGACGAGCGCGTCGGCATCGCCCTGGAGCGGCTGATCCCGTACATGCTGGAGATCGACTTTCCCATCACTGACCTGATCATCGACCCGCTGGTGTTGACGGTCTCTGGCTGCCAGGAATACTGCCCGGAGTGCATCGAGGCCGTGCGCACGCTCAAGTACGCCTGGGATCCGCCGCCCCTGACCAACGGCGGCCTCTCTAACGTCTCCAACCAGGTCCCGTCCGAGATGCGCCCGCTGCTCGACCGCACCTATATGGTCATGCTGATGGGCGCCGGCATCGACATGGTCATTGCCAACCCGCTGGACAGGCAGTTGATGGACTGGATCCGTGTGGTCGAAGAGCGCGACGAGAGCACGCCGCTCTACCGCCTGCTGCTCAGGCTGCATGACCGCGTCGCGGCAGCGGAAACCCTCCAGCCCGAAGACGTGGACATGAGCGATCCGCAACAGGTCGAGGTCTGGAAGACGGTCCAGGTGCTGCTGAACAAGGTGATCTATACGGACTCGTATCTGCGCTTGTAGACGGCGCGAAGGAGGAGGAATGACTGCGCAACTGATCGACGGCAACGCTACGGCGGCCAAAATCCAGGAAGAGATCTGCGCCGAGGTCGAACGGCTCAAGGGGATGGGCGTCACGCCAGGGCTGGCTACGGTGCTGGTGGGCGAAAACCCCGCTTCCCAGTTCTACGTCCGTTCCAAGCAAAAGCGCTGCGGCGAGGTGGGCATCCGCTCCTTTGGCCACAAGCTGCCGGAAGACGCCACGCAGGCCGAGGTCGAGGCGCTGGTGGCGGACCTGAACGCCAACCCCGAAGTGCACGGCATCCTGGTCCAGCTTCCGCTGCCCAGGCATCTGAACGAAGAGCGGGTGCTGGCGGCGATCGGCATCGAAAAGGATGTGGACGGCTTTCATCCGCTCAACATCGGACGGCTGTCGATGAAGGGCCGCGAGCCGCTGTTTGTCCCCTGCACGCCGGCGGGCTGCATCGAGCTGCTGGACCGCTACAACATCGCTATTGCCGGCAAGGAAGCGGTCGTGCTGGGCCGCAGCAACATCGTCGGCCTGCCGGTGTCGATGCTGCTCCTGCACCGCGACGCCACGGTGACCATCTGTCACTCGCGCTCGACGGACCTGCCGGCCATCTGCCGCCGCGCGGATATTCTCATCGCCGCCGTGGGCCGTCCCGAGATGGTCAAGGGCGACTGGATCAAGCCCGGCGCGGCGGTGATCGATGTCGGCATCAACCGCGTCGAAGAGCCGGACTCTGGCCGCGGCTACCGCCTGGTCGGCGACGTGGACTTTGAGCAGGCCAAAGAAGTGGCCGGCTACATTACCCCTGTCCCCGGCGGCGTCGGCCCGATGACGATCACCATGCTGCTCCTGAACACGCTCAAGTCAGCCAGGCGAGCAGCGGGCCTGGCATAACGTTCGCCTATCGCCTATCGCGTATCGCGTATCGCCTATCGCTCATCGCGTATCGCGTATCGCATATCGCATATCGCATATCGCGTATCGCATATCGCGTATCGCGTATCGCAAATCGCTTATCGCGTATCGCGATGAGCGACAAGCGACAAGCGCAATTAACGATAAGCGATTAGCGATAAGCGATACGCGATAAACGAAAAACGACAAGCAACAGACGAAATACCGCTAACCGATAAGCGATAAGCGATAAGCGATAAGCGATAAGCGATTAGCGATAAACGAAAAACGACAAGCAACAGACGAAATAACGGTAAACGATAGGCGATAGGCGATAAGCGATAAGCGATAAGCGAGGGAAAATGCGCACTGTTCTTTCTGCCAACAAGCTCAGGGGCGAATTCGTCCGCGATGTGGAAGAGATCAGCGGGCAGGACCTGCTCGACTGTAACCAGTGCGGCAAGTGCAGCGCGGGCTGCCCGGTGGCCTCGGCTATGGACCTCTTGCCCAGCCAGGTGATCCGCCAGGCTCAACTGGGCATCGAAGAGGTGCTCGCCAGCCGGACGATCTGGATCTGCGCCTCGTGCCTGACCTGCGTTGCTCGCTGCCCCAAGGGGATCGACCTGCCGCGCACGATGGAGGCGCTGCGCGAAATCTCGCTGCGCAAAGGGGTCTCTGAGCTTGACCTCGATCTGCTGCCGCAGGAACTGGTCTGCGAGCTGCCCCAACTGGCCATCGTTGGCGGATTCAGGAAGTATATCAAGTAGGGCGCTATGAGCTATCCATACTATCCAGGCTGCACGCTTTCAACCAAAGGGAAAGGCTATGACCGCTCAGGGCGGGCGGTGGCCCGGGCGTTGGGGATGGAGCTGGTCGAGCTGCCCGAATGGCAGTGCTGCGGGGCGACGTTCCCCCTGGCGACGGACAACTCGATGGCCATGATCGCCCCCACCCGCGTGCTCTACCAGGCCGAGCAGGCCGGCGACAAGGTGGCTGCCCTCTGCGCCATCTGCTACCACGTCCTCAAGCGCACGCAGACGACGCTGGAGCGCAACCCCGACATGCTCGACCGCGTCAACTGGTTCACCGAGCAGGAATACCAGGGCAAGGTCAGGGTGGTCCACCTGCTGGAACTGCTGCGCGATGAGCTGGGCTGGGAGGCGCTGGCCGCACACGTGAAACGCCCCCTGCAGGGGCTGCGCGCCGCGCCTTACTATGGCTGCCTGCTGCTGCGCCCCTACGCCGAGATCGGCCTGGACGACCCCGAGAACCCGCGCATCATGCACGACCTCTTGCGCGCGCTGGGGGCCGAGCCGGTCGATTTCCCTTACAACATCGAGTGCTGCGGCTCCTACCTGACGGTCAAAGAGCCGCAGGTTTCGGCGACGCTGTCGCAGGACATTGTCGCCTCGGCGCGGGAGCACGGCGCTCAGGTGCTGGTCACGGCCTGCCCGCTCTGCCAGTTCAACCTGGACTATCCGCAGCGCGGCAAAGGCACGGGGGACGAGATCCCCATTGTCTACTTTACCCAACTGATGGCGATTGCCCTGGGGCTGCCAGAGGAGGACTGGGGCTTTGTCTATCACTATGCCGATCCCCGCCCGGTTCTTGCGCCCTGGCTGGAGTGACGTGCAAGGAGTTTCCCGTGCGCTACAAACTCTTTATCCCCGGCCCCTGCGAAGTTGATGAGAGTGTGCTGGAGGTAATGGCCCAGCCCACGCCCCGCCACTATGGCGATGAGTGGATGGAGATCTACCGCGAGACGCTCGATCTCCTCAAGCAGCTCTTCCAGACGCAGAACGACCTCTACATCGTGCCGGGCACCGGCTCGGCGGCGCTGGACATGGCCTTTGGCAGCATGTTGGGGACGGGTGAGACGATCGTGATCGGCGACAATGGCTTTTTTGGCGAACGGTTGCGGGCCATGGCCCAGGCCTATGGGCTGCACGTGGTGACCTTTGACGCGCCGCACGGCCAGCCGCTCGACGCCGAAGAGCTGCGCCGCGTCCTGGCCCGCACCCCGCAGGCGCGCGCCGTCGCCGTGGTGCACCACGAGACGGCGACGACGGTGCTCAACCCGCTGCACGAGATCGCCCAGGTGACCAACGAGGCCGGCATTCCGATCATCGTCGATGCCATCTCCTCCCTGGGCGGCGTGCCGCTGCCGGTCGACGAGTGGGGCATCGATGTCTGTGTGACCGTGCCCAACAAGTGCATCGAGTGTCCGCCGGGCATGGCCTTTATCTCCGTAGGACCGCGGGCCTGGGAGATGGTCGATCGCAACGCCGGGCAACACCACGGCTGGTATCTCAGCCTGCGCACCTGGCGCGAGTATGCTGCCAACTGGGCCACCTGGCACCCCTATCCGGTGACCCTGCCGACGAACAACATCCTGGGCGTGCGCGTCAGCCTGCGACAGATCATCGACAACGGGCTGGAGGCGCATTACGCGCGCTACCGGCAGGCGGCGCGCGCCGTGCGCGAAGGGCTGAAGGCGGTTGGCTTCGAGATGCTCATCGAGGGGCCGGCGGCCTCGCCCATCGCCACGGCGGTCAAGGCGCGCCCCGAGTTTGCCGTGGACGAGCTGCTCGCCTACCTGGCCCATGCCCATGGCATTCTGGCCTCTGGCGGGCTGGGCCCGCTGCACGGCAAGATCTTTCGCGTCGGGCACATGGGCAAAGCGGCAACGCGGCCCTACCTGCAACTCTTCCTGTCGGCGGTGGAGGCCTTTCTGCGGGAGAAGGGCCTGCCGGTGGGCGAGGGGGCCATCTTTTGCGCCTTGTCGGAGACGGTATGAGCAGAATCGGCGTGTTCGTCTGTCACTGCGGCATCAACATCTCCTCCACGGTCGACGTGGAACGGGTGGCCCGGACGGTGGGGGAAGATGCTGAAGTTGCCTTTGCCACGGATTACAAGTACATGTGCTCCGATCCGGGGCAGCAGTTGATCCGCGAGGCCATCGCCGCGCACGATTTGGACGGCGTGGTCGTGGCGGCGTGCTCCCCGTCGATGCACGAAAAGACGTTCCGCCGGACGGTCGAATCGGCAGGGTTGAATCCCTACTGCTGTGAGATCGCCAACATCCGCGAGCAGTGCTCCTGGGTGCACCAGAAGCAGCCCGAGGAGGCGACGGAAAAGGCCATCGAGATCGTGCGCACGATTGTGGCCAAGACCCGCCGCAACGAAGAGTTGTTGCCTTCCCGCCTGCCCATCACGCGCCGCGCGCTGGTCATCGGCGGCGGCATCGCCGGGCTGGAGGCGGCGCTGGGCATCGCCAACTCTGGTTATCCGGTTGTGCTGGTGGAGCGGGAGGATCACCTGGGCGGCAAGATGGCCCGCCTTGCAGGGACCTACCTCAATTTCGAGGCGGCCCCCGGCCTGTTGCAGCAGCGCGTCGAGCAGGTGCTTGCCCATCCGCGGATCCAGGTGCTGTTGAACGCCCAGGTGACGCGGGTCGAGGGCTACGTGGGCAACTTTGGCGTCCAGGTCACGAGCCTCAAGGAGGAAGGGACGGAGGAGCAGCACGTTGACGTGGGAGCGCTTGTCGTTGCCACCGGCTGGGATCCCTATCCCCTGGAGCGGCTGCCCGAATATGGCGGCGGCGCGATCATGGATGTGGTGGATGGGCTGACTTTTGAGGCCATGCTCCAGCCGGGCGCCGGGCTGCGCCGCCCCTCCGACGGCCGCACGCCGCGCGAGGTCGTCTTTGTCCAGTGCGCCGGCTCCCGCGACCCCGAACGGGGCGTCTCTTACTGCTCCAAAGTCTGCTGTATGACGGTGGCCAAGCAGGCCATGCTGTTCAAACAGCGCGTGCCGGACGGCCAGGCCTATGTGTTCTACATCGACATCCGCTCGGGGGGCAAGGGCTATGACGAGTTCGTCCAGCGGGCGATGGAGGACTATGATGTGCTCTACCTGCGCGGCAAGGTGAGCAAGATCTTTCAGCGTGGCGACCGCGTCGTTGTCTGGGGGGCCGACACGCTGGCCGGCAAGCCGGTGGAGATCGAGGCCGATCTGGTGGTGCTGGCGACGGCGATGCTGCCCGCCGCCCAGGCGGTCACGCTGGCGCAGACGCTGCACATCGGCACCGACCGCTACGGCTTTTACGAAGAAGCTCACCCCAAGCTGCGGCCCGTTGAGAGCCTGACGGCGGGCGTCTTTTTGGTCGGGGCAGGGCAGGGACCCAAGGATATCCCCGAATCGGTCTTTCAGGCTGGCGGCGCGGTGGCCAAGGTGTTGCAGCTTTTCGCCCAGAGCGAGATGGTGCAGGAGCCGACCGTTGCCTATGTGGTCGAAGAGCTATGTTCTGCCTGCGGCGCGTGCGTGGCGGCCTGCCCCTACAGCGCCCGCGAGATTCATCCGCTGCGGCGCATCGCCACGGTCAACGCGGCGCTGTGTCAAACCTGCGGCGCCTGTGTTGTCGCCTGTCCCAACAAAGCCAGCCGCATCCACAACTGGGAACCCCTCCAGGTGCTGGCCATGACAGACGTTCTGGCACGTCGATGATTGGAAGGAGGTCGTTATGAGCGAAGTGTGGGATCAAATTGCGCGTTATCGCAAGGTCAAGACGCTGCCCGACGGCAGTCGCCTCTTGCTGCGCCCGCTGCAGAAGGAGGACAAGCAGGCGCTGATCGATCTGTTTGCCCGCGCCTCTTTTGAAGATGTGGCGCTCTTCCGCAGCGACGCGGCTGACCCGGAGGTCGTGGCGCGCTGGGTGGACCATCTGGACTATCAGCGGGTGCTGCCGCTGGTCGCCTTTGTCGGTGACTTGCTGGTGGGTGACGCCACGCTCCACTTTGGCGAGCACTATCACAGTCACCTGGCCTGGGTGCGCATCTTTCTGGACAAGGCCTATCGGCGGCGCGGCATTGGGACGCTGATGATGCAGAGCCTCATCGAGATCGCCCGCCGCCTGGGGCTGCATCAGCTTTATGGCGAAGTCCTGGCCAATCAGGCGAACGTGATCAAGGGCTTTCTGGATATGGGCTTCCAGCAGATGGTGGTTTTGCCGGATTACTACCTCACCCATCGCGGCGAGACGCTCGATATGGCGATCTTGAGGCTGCAACTGGTCGACGATACTGGCAAGTTCTAGGGGGAATCTATGGCAACTGCCTGTGAACCAGACCTGACCTTTGGCCGACTTGTGCAGGAACGCTGCCAGGAACCGATCCTGGGGTGCTACTATTGTCAAAAGTGCACAGCCGGCTGCCCGGTTGCTTTTGCGATGGATTACAAACCGGCTCAGGTGCTGCGCCTGGTCCAGTTGGGCCAAAAGGACCTGGTCCTGGGCAGCACGGCGATCTGGATGTGCGTGGGTTGCGAGGCGTGCGGCACGCGCTGTCCCAATGGGATTCGCCTGGCGCCGATGTTCGACACGCTGCGCTATATGGCGTTGGAGGGCGGCTACAAGCCCGAACCGGCAGTCTACTGGCTGCACCGTTCCTTCCTCGACAGCATCCGCCTCTGGGGCCGCGTCCACGAGATGTCGATGCTGGCCCAGTACAAGACGCACAATTTGCTGGGCAAGGACTTTATCGCCGATATGAAGGTGGCCCTCTACCTGTTTGTCAAGGGCAAGATCCTCAGCCTGCCGGAACGGGTGCACCGCCTGGCTGAGGTGCGCCGCCTGTACAAGCGTCAGGCAGCGGCGGAGGTGGAATCGTGAAATACGCATATTTTCCTGGTTGCACCATCAGCACGACGGCGCTCGAATTCGGCCTCTCGACGGATGCGGTCTGCCAGGCGCTCGGCGTCGAGCTGGTCGAATTGGAAGACTGGAACTGCTGCGGTGCCTCGTCGGCGCACAGCCTGGACCATGAGCTTGCCTATGCCCTGCCAGCGCGTAACGTGGCCATCGCCCAGAAGGGCGAGCTGGACATCGTCGCCCCGTGCCCGGCCTGCTACCAGCACACCCTGGCCGCTGACCTGCGCCTGCGTCAGGACGAGGCCTGGCGGCGGGAGATGGAGGCCCACTTTGGCTTTTCCTACAACGGCAAGGGCCGTACCCGCCATCTGCTGGAGGTCCTGAGCGAGCCGGACGTGCTGGAGCAGGTCCGTTCGCTGGTCAAACGGCCGCTCGCTGGCCTCAAGGTGGCCTCTTACTACGGCTGCGTCCTGGTGCGCCCGCCCCAGATCACCGGCTGGGATGATCCGGAAAACCCGCAGCGGATGGATCGGGTGATGGAGGCGCTGGGGGCCGAGCCGGTGGACTGGTCGTACAAGGTCGATTGCTGTGGGGCCAGCATGGCCCTCAGCCGCGCCGACATCGTCATCCGCCTGGGGACGCGCCTGGGCGAAGCGGCCAAAGAAGCTGGCGCCGACGTATTCGCCTGCGCCTGCGGCATCTGCCAGATCAATCTGGACACCCGCCAGGCGACGACGAAAATCCCGGCCCTCTATTTCACCGAGCTGATGGGCCTGGCGATGGGCCTGCCTGGGGTCAACAAGTGGCTGGGTAAACACGCGATCGACCCCCGTCCTGTGCTGCGAGCGCGCGGCCTGCTACCATAATCCGTCGCGAGGGAACGTATGGCGCATAACAGCGAATCTCAAAAAGCAGTTCTGATTGTCGGCGCGGGCATCGGTGGGATGCAGTCGGCGCTGTTGCTGGCCGAGGCGGGCTATCCTGTCTATCTGCTCGACGCTGGTCCCGCCATTGGCGGCTCGATGCACCTGCTCGACCGCACTTTTCCCACCGACTCGTGCGGCATCTGTCACATGATCCCCGGCCGGGCAGCCTATTGCCCGACGCTGGAGTGCGATCTGCACCCCAACATCGAGATTCTGCCCTATGCCGAGGTGGTGGAGCTGGAGGGAGAAGCGGGGGCGTTCACGGCGCGGATTCGTCACAAGCCGCGCTATGTCTCGGTGGAACGTTGCATCGACTGCGCTCGCTGTGCTGAGGTCTGCCCGGCCGGGCGGCCCAGCCAGTACGAGGGCGACCTGCACCGCGAAAAGGCGATCTATCGCCCGCCGCTGCGGGCAGTGCCAGGGGCCTATGTCATCGATATGGACGCCTGCACCCGCTGCGGCCAGTGCGTCCAGGTCTGCCCCACCGCCGCTATCGACCTGGATATGCAGCCCCGCGAGAGCGAGATCGCCGTGGGCGCGGTGCTGCTCAGCCCCGGCTTTGAACCGTTCGACGCCCGGCTGAAGGGCGAGTTTGGCTTTGGCCGCTATGACAACGTCCTGACCAGCATCCAGTTCGAGCGCATGGTCAGCCTGGCCGGTTCGACCGGCGCTCACATCGTCCGCCCCTCCGACGGGCGCACGCCACAGCGCATCGCTTTCATCCACTGCGTCGGCTCGCGCGATGTCTCCATCGGCAAGGGCTACTGCTCCTCGGTCTGCTGCATGCACACGGCCAAGCAGGTCAGGGTGGCGAAGGAGCTGTATCCAGAGCTGGAGGTCACGGTCTTTTACATGGACATTCGCGCCTATGGCAAGGATTTCGACGCCTATTTCGAGCAGGTTGAAAAACTGCCCGGCGTGACCTACCGGCGCAGTATGGTTTCGGCTGTCCATCAGAAGCTGCAAAATCGTAATCTCGACCTGGTCTATACGGGCGAGGATGGCCAGGTGGCCGAGGAAGAGTTCGACATGGTCGTGCTGGTGGTCGGCTTTGGCGCGCCGCAGGGCGTGCAGGCGCTCGGCCAGGGGCTGGGCGTGGCGCTAAACGACTATGGCTTTGGCGTCAGCCGCCTCTTTGCGCCCGACCAGAGTTCGCGGGAAGGAGTCTTTCTCAGCGGCGCTTTCCGCGAGCCGAAGGACATTCCCGAAACGGTGGTCGAGGCATCGGCGGCGGCGGGCAGCGTGGCCCGTTTCCTGCAGGGCGGCGTCCGCGCGGCCCGGCAGCCGGAAGAGGCCGTCGAGCGGGATGTGACGGACGAGTGGCCGAAGATAGGCGTCTTTATCGGCGACCGCGCCGGGCAGCTCGCGGCGGCCATTGACCTGGATGGGCTGGCCGCCTATGCCCGCTCGCTGCCGAACGTGGGGCTGGCGCAGGTTGTCGAGGGCGGATTTGGGTCGGCCGGGCTGGAGCGGATCGCGCAGATTGTGCGCCAGGAGCAGCTCAACCGCGTTGTGCTGGCGGGCTTTGCCGACCTGCGCTCGCTGGACGCCTTCCGGCGCATGATGCGGGCGGCGCAGCTCAATCCGCACCTGCTGGAGACGGCCAACCTGGGCGGCGAGCTGCTTGGAGCGCACGCCAACAACGGCGCGATGGACAAGGCCAGGGCGATGGTGGAGATGGCGGTCGCCAGCGCGGCCCGCCGCCGGCCCTTCCGCGCTCCAGGCGAAGATCTGAACCAGCGCGTGCTGGTCATCGGCGGCGGACTGGCAGGGATGACCGCCGCGGTGACGCTGGCCGACATGGGCCACGCGGTCGATCTGGTGGAACGGGGGGACGAGCTGGGCGGCCAGTTGCGCCACCTGCGGCGGCTGCTGGACGGCAGCAATCCCCAGGCGGCGCTGGCCGATTTGATCGAAGAGGTGCAAGGGCGCCCGCGCATCCGCGTGCGGCTGGGCTGCCAGGTAGAGGCGCTCGAAGGGCGGCTGGGGCAGTTCCAGGCGACGCTGAGCCAGGGCGAGAGCCAGGTCTATGGCGCGGTCATCGTCGCCAGCGGCGGGCAGGAGGCCGTGCCGACTGAATACCTCTATGGACAGGACGCGCGTGTTCTGACTCAGCGAGAACTCGAGCTGCACGTTCTGGATGGCGAGCAGCACCCGGCGCCGGGCGATCTGCAATCGGTGGTGATGATCCAGTGCGTGGGCTCCCGCGAGCCGGAGCGCCCCTACTGCAGCCGCATCTGCTGCACCAAGGCGCTGGTCAACGCGCTGGCGCTCAAGGAGCAGAACCCGGCGCTGAACGTCTTTGTCCTCTACCGCGAGATGCGCGCCTACGGCTTCCGCGAGGATGTCTATCGCCGGGCGCGGGAGAAGGGCGTGGTCTTTATCCGTTACGAGCTGGAGCACAAGCCGCAGGTGGAGGCTGGCGACGGCAGGCTGCAGGTGCACGTCATCGAGCCGATCACCGGGCGACAGGTCACCCTGCCGGCTGACCTGCTGGTGCTCAGCAACGGCATCGCGCCCAACGACAACGTGGCGCTGGCCCAGGCGCTGGGGGTCGAGCTGGACAGCAACGGCTTTTTCCGCGAGGAGCATCCCAAGATGCGTCCGCTCGACTTTGCCCGACGCGGCATTTTTGTCTGCGGGCTGGCCCACTCGCCGCGGGCGGTCGACGAGACGATTGCCATGGCGCGCGGCGCGGCGATGCGCGCCGCCAGCCTGCTGGCGCCCGGGCGCGTGGAGGCCCGCCCCACCATCGCCTATGTCAACACGCGCCTCTGCTCCGCCTGCGGCCTCTGCGTCGAGGCCTGTCCCTACGGCGCGCGCCTGCTTGAGCCTGGCGCTCCCTATGCCGAGGTCCTGGAAACGGTCTGCCAGGGCTGCGGCGTCTGCGCCATGGTCTGCCCGAACAAGGCCACGCGTCAGGTGGGCTTTGACTATGAGCGCGTGTTTGGGATGCTGGACGTAGCCGTGTGACACGAATCAGGATATGACTATGGAAATCACTCGCAAACCAGCGACTCTGGTGATCGGGGGTGGCATCGCGGGCATCCAGGCGGCGCTCGACATCGCCGATGCGGGCTATCCGGTCTATCTGGTCGAACGCGAACCCAGCATCGGCGGGCGGATGGCTCAGCTCGACAAGACGTTCCCGACTCTGGACTGCTCGGCCTGTATTCTGACGCCCAAGATGGTCAGCGCGGGGCAGCATCCGCTGATCGAGCTGCTGACCTATTCCGAGGTGGTTTCTGTCGACGGCCAGGCAGGGGCGTTTCACGTTGTGGTGAGGAAAAAGCCCCGCTATGTGGATGTGGAAAAGTGTACCGGCTGTGGCTCGTGCGCCGAGGCCTGCCGCATGCATGGCCGCATCGTTGATCGCTTCAACGAGGGGTTGTCCAGGCGAGCCTCGATCTATGTGCCTTTTCCGCAGGCGGTGCCGCTCAAGTACACCATTGATCCGCAGGCCTGCCTCTTTCTGACGCGGGGCAAGTGCGGCACAACGTTCAAGTGCAAGGATGCCTGTCCGGCCGGGGCCATCGATTTCGAGCAGAAGGAAGAGCTGGTCGAGATCGAGGTGGCGGCGATTATCGTGGCCACCGGGTTCGACCTGATCGACCCGCGCAGCAAGCCCGAATTCGGCTACGGCGTCTATCCCAACGTCCTCACCGGCCTCGAATTCGAGCGGCTTTCCTCGGCCTCGGGGCCGACGGGGGGCAAGATTCTGCTCGATGGCAAGGAGCCGCAGGACGTCGTCTTTATCCACTGCGTTGGCTCGCGCGACCCGCACACCGGCGTGGCGCACTGCTCGCGCATCTGCTGCATGTACACGGCCAAGCACGCCCATCTGGTGCGGGACAAGCTGCCCGATGCCCGCGTCACGGTCTTTTACATCGACATGCGCGCCTTTGGCAAGGGCTATGAAGAGTTCTACGACCGCGTCAAGCACGAGGGCGTGCTCTACCGGCGCGGCGAACCGTCTGAGGTCTATGCGCGCGGCGAGCGGCTGGTCGTGCGCGCCGAAGACTCGGTGCTGCGGCGCACGGTGGAGGTCGAGGCGGACCTGGTGGTGCTGGCGACGGCGGTGGTGCCGCGCGCGGACGAGGCTGCGGTCGCCGAGCTGCTCGGCCTGGGGCGCTCGCCCGGCGGCTTTTTCCAGGAAGCGCATCCCAAAGTGCGCCCCGTCGAGAGCAACCGCCCTGGCGTCTTTTTGGCTGGCTGCTGCCAGGGCGCCAAGGACATCCCCGACACAGTGGCGCAGGCCAAGGCGGCGGCCGCGTCGGCGATGGGGATTCTGGCCGGCATTGACCGATCTCAACAGGTGTAACGCGATCCTCAGGAGGCATCGATGCGTGTTGACGACAGGCAACTTTTGAGCGAACTCGATCTCTTGGGCTGCATCCAGTGCGGCAAGTGCACCGGCGGCTGTCCGGTCTCGATCACCACGCCGCTCAACATCCGCTACCTGATCTATGAAACGCTGGTCGGTGCGCTGCCCGAAGCGGAGCACATGGAAGAGCTGTGGGATTGCACCTGCTGCTTTACCTGTGTCGAGCGCTGTCCCAAGGATGTCCGCCCGGCGGAGCTGATCATCAGCATCCGCGGGCAGATGGTCGAAAGCGGCAAGATCCCCGGCACGATCAGCACGGCGTTGACGGGCATCTTTCGCCAGGGCAATCCGCTGGGCTTTGCGCGGGACGACCGGGCGGCATGGGCAGAGGGGCTCGACCTCAAACCGGCACAGGAGGGCTGCGACACGCTGCTCTTTACCTGCTGCACGTCGGCCTATGACCTTCAGGCCCAACCGGCGGCCAGGGCCCTGGTGCGCGTGCTGAAAGCGGCAGGGGTCGACCTGGGTCACCTGGGCACAGAGGAGACCTGCTGCGGCAACGAGGTGCGGCGGGTCGGCGAAAAGGCCATGTTCGAAGAGATGCTGGTCGAGGAGGGCAGGGCGCTGCTGGAGAGCGTCGGCGCGCAGCGCATTGTGACCACCTCGCCGCACTGCTTCAACACGCTCAAGAACGAGTATGGCCTGCACGGGATCGAGGTGCGCCACTATTCGCAGGTGCTGGCCGAGCTGTTGCAAGAGGGCCGCCTGACGCTCAGCGTCTCGCTCGACAAGACCGTCACCTATCATGACCCCTGTTTCCTGGGCAAGCAGAACAAGGTCTTTGAGGAGCCGCGGGCGGTGCTCAGGGCGATTCCGGGCCTCAACTTTGTCGAGATGGACCGCAACCGCGAGCGCAGCCTCTGCTGCGAGGGCGGCGGGGGCCGGATGTGGTTCGAGGGCACCAACACGGAGGACCGTCTGGCCTTCCGGCGGGTGCAGGAGGCGGTCGATACGGGGGCCGAAATCCTGGCCGTCGCCTGTCCCTTCTGTCTGGCCATGTTCTCCGACGCGGTCAAGGTCAAGGGCCTGGAGGAACGGCTCAAGGTGATGGACATTGCCGAGCTGGTGGCGCAGGCGCTGGGTGGTTAGCAGGATGAGCGAGAAATCGAAACCGCGAATTGGTGTTTACATCTGCCACTGTGGCACCAACATCGCCGCCACGGTCGATGTGGCCGCGGTGGCCGAGTACGCCCAGAGCCTGCCGGGCGTTGTCAAGGCGCGGCACTATACCTACATGTGCTCAGAGCCGGGCCAGGCGCTGATCAAGGAGGACGCCAGGGCGCTGGGGCTGAACCGCGTCGTGGTGGCTTCCTGCTCGCCGCGCATGCACGAACCGACCTTTCGCGGCGCGGCGCAGGAGGGCGGCGTCAACCCCTACCGCACCGAGATGGCCAACATCCGCGAGCAGTGCTCGTGGGTGCATCACGACCGGGATGCGGCAACGGCCAAGGCCAAATCGCTGGTCGCCTCGGCGGTGGCCAAGGCGGCCCGTCTCGACCCGCTGGAGGAGCGCGAGGTGGGCGTGCAGCCGGGAGCGGTGGTCATTGGCGGCGGCGTGGCAGGGATGATGGCGGCGCTGGACGTTGCCGATGCGGGCTTTCCGGTCACCCTCGTCGAAAAGAGCGATCGCCTGGGCGGCCATGCCGCCGGGCTGAACCGCACCTTCCCTGATTTGGAGCCGACGGCAGAGTGGCTGGCGCCGCTGATCGAGCGCGTCCAGGGCCATCCCCGCGTCACGGCGCTGCTGGGCGCTCAGGTCGAGGAGGTGACGGGCTTTGTCGGCAATTTCGAGCTGACGGTCGCGCAGGGAGAAGAGAGGCAAAAGATTGGGGCTGGGGCGATCATCATCGCCACCGGCTATGACATCTTCGACCCCAGGCGCAAGCCCGAACTGGGCTATGGGCGCTATCCGGGGGTGATGACCACCTGGGAGCTGGAGCAGCGGCTGGCCGAGGGCGATCTGACCGTGGCCGGGCGCACGCCGAAGGATGTCGTTTTCGTCAAGTGCGTCGGCTCCCGCGACGTGCAACTGGGCAACGCTTACTGCTCCCGCGTCTGCTGTATGGTCTCGGCCAAGCAGGCGCAGTTGGTGAAGCAGTTGCTGCCCGAGGCGCGGGTCCACGTCTTTTATATGGACGTGCGCACCTTTGGCAAGCGCGGCGAAGAGTTCTATGACGAGGCGCGCCGCGCTGGCGTGCTCTACCGGCGGGGCAACGTTTCCGAGGTCTATGCGCGGGGCGAACGGCTGGTGGTGCGGGTGGAGGACACCTTCCTGCGCCGCACGGTCGAACACGAGACGGACCTGGTCGTGCTGGCGGTGGGCATGGAGCCGCGTCTCGACGCGGGCGCGATTTCGGCGCTGCTCAAGCTGCCGCGCTCGGCCGACGGCTTTTTCCTGGAGGCGCACCCCAAGCTGGGCCCGGTCGACACGGCGACGAGCGGCGTCTTTCTGGCTGGCTGCTGCCAGGCGCCTAAGGACATTCCCGATACGGTGGCCCAGGCCAAGGCAGCGGCCTCTTCGGCGCTGATTCCCCTCCTGCGCGGCACCGTGCCGATCGAATCGGCCACGGCGGTGGTCGACGCGGAGCTCTGCGCTGGCTGCGGGATGTGCGTCGAGGTCTGTCCCTATGGTGCGCCGGCGCTCGATCCCCTGTGGGGCGTCTCGCGCGTCAACGCGGTGTTGTGCAAGGGCTGTGGGGCCTGTGCGGTGACATGCCCCTCCAAAGCGATTCGTCTCCAGCACTTTACACCGGTCCAGATCCTGGCCCAGGTGGACGCGCTGGTAGAATAAGACTACGTGAGGAATAGAACTTATGAGCAACCAGGAGCCATTTGAACCACGAATTGTCGCTTTTCTCTGCAATTGGTGCACCTATACCGGCGCTGACCTGGCCGGCACCTCGCGCATCCAGTACCCGCCGAACGTGCGCATCATCCGCCTGATGTGCTCTGGCTCGGTCGATCCGACCTATGTGCTCAAGGCGCTGCTGGACGGGGCGGACGGGGTGCTCATTGGCGGTTGCCATCCTGGTGACTGTCACTACCAGTCGGGCAACTACAAGGCGCGGCGGCGTATCGTCGCGCTGAAGGAGATCGTCAGGCAGGCCGGGCTGGATGAGGATCGCATCTGGCTGCGCTGGATCTCGGCCTCCGAGGGCCAGCGCTTTGCCGACACCGTCTCGCAGATGACCGAGGCGCTGCGGTCCAAAGGCCCCAATCCCATGCGCCAGGAGTGGGCGGTGTAATCGCCTATCGCATATCGCCTATCGCGTATCGCATATCGCTTATCGCTTATCGCGTATCGCGTATCGCTTATCGCCTATCGAGGGGTATGTGTTGAGAGCACTTGTGATGAGCGATAAGCGACGAGTGATAAGCGATTGAGCGACAAGCGACAAGCGATACGCGACACGCGATCCGCGATGCACGATAGACGATGCGCAATAAGCAAAGCGATAGAGCGAAGCTATAAGCGATGCGCGACACGCGATACGCGATGAGCGATCCGCGATGCACGATAGACGATGCGCAATAAGCAAAGCGATAGAGCGAAGCTATAAGCGATGCGCGACACGCGATGCGCGACACGCGATAGACGATGCGCAACAAACAGAGCGATAAGCGATAGGCGATAAGCGATAAGCGATACGCGATACGCGATACGCGATACGCGACACACGAGGAGCAAACGATGAGAACAGTCATACCTGTCGAGAACAACGATGTGACCGGCGCGCTGCGGGGCTTTTTGAAGCAACTGTTGGCCCAGAACATTGTCGATGCGGTTCTGGTGCCGATGACGACCCCAGCCGGGGCAGTGACGCCGGGGTTGGTGGCAGAGGCCGCCCTGCTCGATGCGGCGGACCCGTTGGCGCCCGTGCTGGGGCTCAACGCGGCGCGGGCGGTGGGTCCGGTCACGCTGCGCGAGCCGCGCGGGCGGATCGCCGCCGTCTTGCGCCCCTGCGAGATGCGCGCGCTGATCGAGCTGGTCAAGCTGCAGCAGGCCAGCCTGGATGACCTGACCACCGTCGTCATCGATTGCCTGGGCACCTACAAAGTGCAGGATTACGAGGCGCTGCGGGCTGACGGCGGGGTGGGGCTGGACGCGCTGCTGGCCGGCGCCCGCACGGGCGACCTGAACCCGCGGGATGGTTATGCCTTCCGCGACGGCTGCCAGATGTGCGAAAAACCCTATGCTGAAGGGGCTGACGTGGTCGTGGAGCTTTACGGCGCCGACCTCTCTGTGGGCATCCCCGTCACGCTCTCCGATGAGCTGGCTGCCAGGCTGGGGCTGGCCGCGGCAGAGGGGAGCGGGAGCCGCGCGCAGGTTATCGACAAAGTCGTGGCCGCCCGCACCCAGGTGCGCGATGCCCGTTTTGCCGAGATTCATCGCCGGCTGGGGGAACAGGGCATCGAAGGGGTCTTTGCTGCCTGCGTTCGCTGCCACAACTGCATGACGACATGCCCCATCTGCTACTGCAAGACCTGCCTCTTCAAGAGCCCGGTTTTCGACCACGAGCCGGTGGAGTATCTGAACTGGGCGCGGCGCAAGGGGGCTTATCGCCTGCCGGCCGATACGATGCTCTTCCACCTGACTCGTCTGAACCACATGGTACTCTCCTGCATCGGTTGCGGGGTTTGCAGCGACGCCTGTCCGGCCGACTTGCCGGTAGCGCGGGTCTTCCGCGCCATTGGCTACGATACGCAAAAGGTCTTTGACTACACGCCGGGCCGCAGCGTCGAGGATCCTCTGCCGCTGATCACCTTCAATGAGAAGGAGTGGACCGAGGTGGGAGAGGAACGGTAGGAGACAAGGAGACAAGGAGACAAGGGAGGGTATGATGTCTGAGGAACCGAAGGCAGCAGAAGAGCTGATCCCTGTCTATATTATGGGCAAGCGCTATATGGTGCCGTCCTCGCTGACGATCATGAAGGCGATGGAGTACGCCGGTTACCGGCTCATCCGTGGCGTGGGCTGCCGCGGCGGCTTTTGTGGGGCGTGCGGGACGGCTTATCGCATCCTGGGCGACCCCAAGCTCTACTTTGGCCTGGCCTGCCAGACGGTGGTGCAGCCCAACATGTACCTGGCGCAGTTGCCCTTTTTCCCGGCGCGCCGGGCGATGTACAACATCGCCGAGCTGGAGCCGACGGCAACGACGTTGTTCAGCCTCTACCCGGAGGTGCTGCGCTGCCTGGGCTGTGGCACGTGCACCAAGGCCTGCCCGCAGGAGATCGACGTGCGCCGCTATATGGCTGCCGGCATGCGCGGCGACATCGCGCTGATGGCCGACCTCTCTTTTGACTGCCTGATGTGTGGCCTCTGCGCGGCGCGTTGCCCGGCGGAGGAGGCGCAGTACAACATCGCCATCCTGGCGCGGCGGCTGTATGGCCGCTATCTGGCTCCGCGTTCCCAGCACCTGGAAAACCGCCTGTCCGAGATCGAGTCGGGCGCCTTTGACGGTGAGCTGGAAGAACTCAAAAGGCTCAGCCAGGACGAGCTCAAGGCGCGTTACAAGGCGCGCACGATCGAACCGTAGAGGAGGAAACGGGAATGAGTGGTTATCCGCCCGAGATGCAGGAATCGATCCGCCTGGTAGAACGTACCCGCCCGCAGCGGTTGAAGGAAACGTTCCCCTCCATGTCGCTGGAGCAGCGGAATGAGGTGCTCAAAGCTTTCCATCCAGACTACAAGGAGGAGACGTTCCAGGCAATCCGTGTCGGCGTGAGCAAGGGGCAACGCATGCCCATTGAGCTGGCGCGCATCGTCGAGGGACGCCCGCACATCGGCCCCGATTTCGACCTCAGCCATCCCGTCGCCGAAACCGACGTGCTGGTGATCGGCGGCGGTGGGGCAGGGGCCTCGGCTGCTCTCCTGGCCCAGGAGCAGGGAGCCAAAGTGATCGTTGTGACCAAGCTGCGCTTTGGCGACGCCAACACCATGATGGCCCAGGGCGGCATCCAGGCCGCCGACCGGCCGGAGGACAGCCCGCCGATTCACTACCTGGACGTCATCGGCGGGGGGCACTTTACCAACGTGCCGGAACTGGTCGAGGCGTTGGTCAGGGACGCGCCGCAGGTGATCAAGTGGCTGGAAGAGCTGGGGATGATGTTCGACAAGACCCCTGACGGCGTGATGATGGAAGAGCACGGCGGCGGCACCAGCCGCAAGCGCATGCACTCGGCGCGCGACTATACCGGCGCCGAGATCATGCGCACGCTGCGCGATGAGGTGCGTAACCGCGAAGAGGACATCACGGTCATCGAATTCTCGCCTGCGGTGGAGCTGGTGCTGGACGACAAGGGCCAGGTTGCCGGCGCGGTGGTGGTCAACCTGGAGACCGGCGTCTATAGCTTTATCAAGGCAAAGGCGGTGG
The DNA here is from genome assembly GCA_034435295.1 of Anaerolineae bacterium. Lineage (GTDB taxonomy): Bacteria > Chloroflexota > Anaerolineae > B4-G1 > DUEL01 > DAOTYD01. Next base: position 41,137 of record DAOTYD010000055.1, read on the forward strand.
TCCTGGCGACGGGCGGCGGCGGACGGCTGCACTACCAGGGCTTTCCGACGACCAATCACTATGGGGCGACCGCCGACGGCGTGGTGCTGGCCTATCGCGCCGGCGCGCCGCTGGGTTATCTCGAGTCCATGCAGTACCATCCCACCGGTGCGGCTTTCCCGGAACAGATCCTCGGCCAGCTCGTGACCGAAAAGGTACGCGGCCTGGGCGCCCAGCCGGTCAACAAACTGGGCCTGCAGTTCGTCTACCCGCTGGAACCGCGCGATGTGGAGGCCGCTGCCTTTATCCGCGAGTGCCTGGAACGTGGCAATGGCATTGTCACGCCGACAGGCCAGCCGGGGGTCTGGCTGGATTCGCCCATGATCGATATCATCCACGGCCCGGGCACGACCGAGCGGGCGCTGCCGGCGATGGTGCGTCAGTATCGGCGCTTTGGCATTGACATGACCAAAGAGCCGATCCTGGTCTATCCGACACTGCACTACCAGAACGGCGGTGTGCGCCTGCGCGCCGATGCGTCGACCGATGTGCCGGGCCTCTTTATCGCCGGCGAGGTCAGCGGCGGGGTGCATGGCCACAACCGGCTGATGGGCAACAGCCTGCTCGAGATCACGGTCTTTGGACGGCGCGCCGGGCGTTCTGCGGCGGCCTATGCGCAGGGCGTGACGCTGGGCCAGCCCAACCTGGCGCACGTCGCGGCCTGGAACCGCGAGCTGGAGGAAGCGGGGATCGAGACGGACGTGATCGCGCCGATCCTCCTGCCCGATTACGCACGTCACGAAGTGTGAGGGACGGATGATCCTGGAACAACAAGCGACTGGCGCGGTTTTGGTGGTCGGCGGCGGCGTGGGAGGGATGCGCGCCGCTGTTGACCTGGCTGAAGCCGGGCTCAAGGTCTATCTGGTCGAGAGCCTGCCCTGGCTGGGCGGGCGCGTGGCGCAGCTCGGCTACATGTTCCCTACGCATGACTGTGTCCTGTGCCGGGGCTCGTCTGACCATGGCTATGGTTGCACGCGCCCTTCGATCTCGCCGGCTTTTCTCGATTTCAACCTGCATCCCAACATCGAGATTCTGGTCAACACGGACCTGATCCGTGTCGAAGGGCAGGCGGGCGATTTTACGGTCACGGTGCGGCGGCGGCCGACGTATGTAGATCCCAGGCGCTGCATCAACTGCAGCCTGTGCACGGCGCTTTGCCCGGTCGATCTGCCCAGCCCCTTCGAGGCGGGGCTGGCGGCGCGTAAAGCGATCTACAAGATGTCCCCTCGCGCCCTGCCCGATGCCTATGTGGTCGACAAGGTGCCCCGTTGCGACACCTGCCGGCGCTGCGAGTCGGTTTGCCCGACCGGCGCGGTCGATCTCGATCAGCAGGTGCAAGAGATCGACCTGGATGTGGGGGCGATCATCCTCTCCGTCGGCTATGCGCTTTCCGACCCCTCGGAGTACAGCGAGCTGGGGTACGGACGTTTTCCCAACGTCATCCACTCGATGCAGTACGAGCGGCTGGTCAGCCGTTCTGGGCCGACCGAGGGCATTGTCATGCGCCCGTCGGATGGCAAGATCCCGCAGCGCATCGCCTGGCTGCAATGTGTCGGCTCGCGGGATGAAAAGTACCCTTACTGTTCGTCTATCTGCTGCATGTACTCGACCAAAGAGGCCATGCTGGCCAAGGAACGCATCAAGGACGTCCACTGCCAGATCTTTATGATGGACGAGCGGGCGTTCAACAAAGAGTTCAATGCCTACTATGAGCAGGCGCGCAACGAGTACCAGGTCGAGTACACGCGCTGCCGCGTCCAGCAGGTGCGCGAGGACCCGCAGACGCACGATCTGATCCTGCGCTATCCTGACGAGGACGGACGCTTCCGCGAGGAACGATTCGATCTGGTGGTCCTCTCGGTCGGCGCGCGCCCGCCCAGCGACGCGGCGGATCTGGCGCAGGTGTTGGGGGTGCAGCTCAACCCCTATGGCTTTTGCGAGACGGACAAGTTTGCCCCGCTGCAGGCGAGCAAGCCGGGTATCTATGTCTGTGGGACGTTTTCTTCGCCCAAAGAGATCGCCGAGACGATCATCGATGCGGCGGGCGCCGCGGGTGACGTGATGCGGCTGATGCGTCGGCATCTGGGCAAGTTGCCCTCCAGCCGCGAGTATCCTTTCCTCTGGCAGCCGGATGGCCTGCCGCCAGAGCGCGACGTGAGCGGCGAGCTGCCGCGGGTGGGCGTCTTTATCTGCCGCTGCTACCCGACAATGGATGGCGTTGTCGATGTCGACGCGCTGGCCGGGTATGCACGCACCCTGCCCGATGTGGTGTACGCCCGCACCGTTGACTATGGCTGTCTGGAGGAGGGCCTGGCGGCGATCCAGGCCGACATCAAGGCGTATGGCTTGAACCGCGTGTTGGTCGCTGCGTGTAGTCATCGCACGCACGAGCCGCTGTTCCAAAAAGTGACGCGCAAGGCTGGCCTGAACCCCTACCTGATGGAGATGGTCAACCTGCGCGAGCACTGCGCCTGGGTGCATGTCGACAATCCCGCCGGGGCGACGCGCAAGGCGAAGGAGATGGTGCGCATGGGGGTGGCCCGTGTGCGCAAGGCAGAGGCTGTGCACAAGCTGGCTGTGCGGCCCGTGCCGCGCGCGCTGGTCATCGGCGGCGGCATCGCCGGCATGGTCGCTGCGCTCAACATCGCCGATGCCGGCTATGACGTGACGCTGATCGAGCGTGAATCGGAGCTGGGCGGCAACCTGCGTCACGTCTACTATGTCGCCGAGGGGCAAAACCCGCAGCGCCTGCTGCGCGACGTGGTCAACCGTGTCATCGGCCACGAGCGCATCCAGGTCATGTTGCGCACCGAGATCGTCTCCCAGAGCGGCTTTGTCGGCGCCTTTCGCTCCGTGCTGCGCACGCGGCGGCGCGAGAGCAGCACGCCGGTCGAGGTCGAGGTCGAGCACGCTGTCACCATCGTTGCCACCGGCGGCCAGGAGTGGCGCGGCGATGTCTACCTGCTGGGGCAGGACCCGCGCGTGATCACTTCTCTGGAGCTGGAGGATATCATCACCCACCAGCCGGAACAGATCACCGGCCTCAAACAGGCGGTCTTTATCCAGTGCGTGCGCGGCCCCGGCGAGGTCGAGTATTGCAGCCGTATCTGCTGCACCAACACGATGAAGAACGCCACCCGCCTCAAGCTGCTGAATCCGGATTGTCAGGTGGTGGTTCTCTACAAGGACATCATCACTTACGGCTTCCGCGAGGTCTATTATACCGAGGCGCGGCGGCGTGGGGTGATCTTTATGCGCTACGACGACGAACGACCGCCCACGCTGCACAGGGTTGGCGACGATCTGGAGCTTGTGGTCTGGGATACGAGCCTGCAGCAAGAGATCATCCTTCGCCCCGATCTTTTGACGCTGAGCATGGCGATCGAGCCTTCGACGGACACGGAAAAGCTGGCGCGCATCCTGGGCGTGGAGCTTTCAGGCGAAGGCTTCTTTATGGAAGCCCATCTCAAGATGCGGCCGGTCGATTTCGTCAAGGAAGGTGTCTTTTTCTGCGGTATGGCGCACTATCCCAAGTTCATCGACGAGACCATCACCAATGCCCAGGCTGCCGCCGGACGGGCGTTGACCATCCTGGCCAAAGACCAGCTTTTCTACGGCGGCGTGGTCGCTTCGGTCGATCAACAGCGCTGTGTGGGCTGTCTGACCTGTGTGCGCACCTGTCCCTTCACTATCCCTCGCGTCCGCTATGAGGATGTGGGGGTGGGCAGGATCAAGGGCGCGGCCTACATCGACCCATCGCTTTGCCAGGGCTGCGGCACGTGCGTTGGCGAGTGCCCGGCCAAAGCAATCCAACTGGCGACATACCGTGACGAGCAAATCATGGCTCAGCCGCTCGGCTGCTGGGCGACATGAGAGACGGAGGACATTGTATGAGTGATGACGACAACAGCCGTGGTGAGTTCGTGCCCGAGATCACGGCCTTTACGTGCATCTACTGCGGCTACATGGCGGCTGATACGGCAGGGGCGCTGCGGCTCAAGTATCCCCCGAATGTCAAGCTGATCCGGCTGCCCTGCACCGGCAAAGTGGATGTGCGCTACATCCTGGAGGCGTTCGAGCAGGGGGCGGACGCGGTCTATGTTGTCGCCTGTCCGTTGGGCAACTGCCATCACGTCCATGGCAACGAGCGGGCCACGGCGCGCGTCGAATATGCGAAGCAGTTGTTGGATGAGATCGGTTTGGGCCGCGAGCGGCTGGAGATCGTCTATACCTCCGGCGGCATGGGGGCAACCTTTGCCGAAATCAACCGGCGGATGACCGACCGCGTCCGCGAGTTGGGGCCCAGCCCGTTGAAGGGGGCCTGCGAGACGTAACAGCAAACAGCAGGAGGAGGAGATGGCGGAGGATCGGCGCGAGGGAGGAGACGTCGTTGGCGCGGTGATGGTCGTCGGCGGCGGCATTGCCGGCATACAGGCTTCGCTCGACCTGGCCGAAGCGGGCTATCGCGTCTATCTCGTCGAGAACAAGTCGGCCATCGGCGGGCATATGGCCCAGTTGGACAAGACATTCCCGACCAACGACTGCGCCATGTGCATCGTCAGCCCCAAGCTGGTGGACACGGGTCGCCATCGCAACGTTGACCTGCTGGTCGACAGCGAGGTGGTGGCGGTGCGCGGTCAGGCGGGCGATTTCACCGTCCGCGTGCGTACCCGTCCCCGCTACATTGACACGGCCAAATGTACCGGCTGCGGTGACTGCGCCGATGTCTGCCCGGTGATCATCCCCAGCCACTTTAACGAGGGGCTGATGATGCAGCGGGCGGCGCACAAGCTCTACCCGCAGGCTGTTCCCAATGCCTATGCCATCGAAAAGCGCGGCATTTCGCCATGCCGCAATGCCTGCCCGGCTGGCCAGCGGGCGCAGGGCTATATCGCCCTCATCCGCGAGGGCCGCTATGAAGACGCGCTGCGCGTGATCAAAGAGGACAATCCTTTCCCCGGCATCTGTGGCCGTATCTGCAACCACCGCTGCGAGGATGCCTGCAACCGAGGCAAGCTGGACGACCCCGTCAACATCCACGCGCTCAAGCGTTTTGTCACCGACAAGGTCTACAGCCAGGAGCGGGTGCCGCCGCAGCCGGCCGAACGCAAGTACAGCCAGCGAGTGGCTGTCATCGGTTCGGGGCCATGCGGGCTGACCGCTGCTCAGGACCTGTGCAAGATGGGCTATGCCGTGACGGTCTTTGAGGCGCTGCCGGTGGCCGGCGGGATGCTGCGCGTCGGCGTGCCAGAGTACCGCCTGCCCTCGTGGATCGTCGACCGCGAGGTGCAGGACATTGTCGATCTGGGGGTCGACCTGCGGCTGAACACCCGCATCGACAACCTGGACGAGGTCTTTGAGCAGGGCTTTGACGCGGTGCTCATCGCCGTCGGCGCGCACGAGGGGCGCGTGCTGCCCATCGAGGGCGTCGACCTGCCGGGGGTGATGGTCAACACGCGCTTTTTGCGCGACGTGCGCCTGGGCAACCCGCCCGATATAGAGGGCAGGCGGGTGCTGGTGCTGGGCGGCGGCAATGTGGCGGTCGACGTGGCGCGCACGGCGGTGCGGCTTGGCGCGGCCGAGGTGCATATGGCCTGCCTGGAAAGCCGCGACAAGATGCCCGCTCACGAGTGGGAGGTCCGCGCCTGCGAGGAGGAGGGCATCCAGCTTCACCCCAGCCGTTCTTTCGTCCGCATCGTCGACAACGGCGAGGGCCGCGTCGGTGGTGTCGAGTGTGTCGATGTCACCTTTATGGAGTTTAGCCCTGACGGCCGCCTGACCCTGGAGACCGCGCCCGGTTCGGAGCACATCATCCCCTGCGATGTGGTTGTCTTTTCCATCGGCCAGCGCGCCGGCCTGGGCTTTATCCCCGAAAGCGCTGGCGTTGGCATCACCCGCCAGCAGACCATCGCCGTCAATCCCAACACCTTTGCTGCCAGCCGTCCCGGCGTCTTTGCCGCTGGCGACGCCACGACGGGCACGGCTTTTGTCATCGAGGCGGTGGCTTCGGGGCACGCTGCCGCTCAATCGATTCATCGCTATCTGCGCGGTGAGGAGCTGGAGCCAAAGCTAAAGCCCGAGCTGCCGGTTGTCGAACTGAGCCGCAGTGAAATCCAGGAACGGATCGACCGTGGCGAGGTGCACGTCAAACCGCGCGTGCCGATGCCCGCGCTGCCGGTCGAAGAGCGAGTGTCCACCTTCGCCGAGGTCGAGACCGGCTACACCGACGAGCTGGCGCAGGAAGAGGCGGCGCGCTGTCTGGCCTGCGGCGTCTGCTCCGAGTGTCTGAGCTGCTGGTACACCTGCCAGGCCGATGCCATCGATCACGACATGGTGGAGCGCATCCAGGACATTCAGGTCGGCGCGATCATCCTGGCGCCCGGCTACGAGGCCTTTCACGCCGAACAGGCTGCCGAGTACGGCTGGGGCCGCTTCCCGAACGTCGTCACGGCGCTCCAGTTCGAGCGGCTGCTCTCCGCTTCCGGCCCAACCCTCGGCCACGTCGAGCGCCCTTCCGATCACCAGCGGCCCAAAAAGATCGCCTTCTTGCAGTGCGTCGGTTCGCGCGATCAGACGCACGACTATTGCTCGGCTGTCTGCTGCATGTTCGCCACCAAAGAAGCGATCATGGCCATCGAGCACGAGCGCGACACGCAGGTCACGATTTTCATGATGGACATGCGCGCCTCCAGCAAGGGCTACGAGGAGTATTACCGGCGCGCGCGAGAAAAATACGGCATCCGCTATGTCCGTTCGCGCATCTCCGCCGTGCGGGAAGACCCGCAGACGCACAATCTGGTGCTGAGATATGTGGGAGATGGGAGGGGGATTGTTGAGGAAGAGTTCGATCTGGTAGTCCTGTCGGTGGGGATGGAAATGTCGAGCAGCGTGCGCGAACTGGGTCGGCGGCTGGGGATCGAGCTGGACCAGCACGGCTTTTGCCGCACGCTGCCGTTCCAGCCGCTCCAGTCCAGCCGGCCGGGCATCTTTGCGGTGGGGCCGTTCCGCGAGCCAAAGGACATCCCGGAATCAGTGGTCGAGGGGAGCGGGGCGGCGGCGGCGGCGGGCGAGCTGCTGGCGGCGGCCCGTCACACGATGACCCGCAGCCTGGAGTATCCGCCGGAGCGGGACGTTTCGGGTGAAGAGCCGCGCACGGCCGTTTTCATCTGCCACTGCGGTTCCAATATCGCCGGCTATCTCGATGTGGCCGACGTGACCGGGTACGCCGGGACGCTGCCCGGCGTCGTTCACGCCGAGCGGAATCTCTACACCTGTTCGCAGGATACCATCACCCATATCGCCGAGGTGTTGAAAGAGACGGGAGCCAACCGCCTGGTGGTGGCCTCGTGCACGCCGTTGACCCACGAGCCGCTCTTCCGCAGTTGTCTACAGGCGGCCGGGCTGAACCCCAACCTGTTCGAGATGGCCAACATTCGCAATCAGTGTTCGTGGGTCCATCCACACGATTGGGAGGGGGCGACGCGCAAAGCCAGGGAACTGGTGCGCATGGCCGTGGCGCGGGCCAACCGGCTGGAGCCGCTGTACTCCAGGGAAGTGCCTGTCGAGAAGACGGCGCTGGTCATCGGCGGCGGCGTTGCCGGCATGAACGCGGCGCTGTCGCTGGCGCGGCAGGGCTTTCCCGTCCACCTGGTCGAGCGGCAGGGCGAGCTGGGCGGCAACCTGCGCCACCTGCGCTATCTGGCGCACGGCGTGACGGTGGGAGGGGTGCAGTTCAGCGACCCGCAGGCTTATTTGCGCGAGCTGATCGCCCAGGTCGAAGCCGAACCGCTGATCACGGTTCACCTCAACACCGAGGTGATCGGCAAGGCCGGTTTTGTCGGCAATTTCAGCACGACCCTCAAGAACAGCGCGGGCACCTTTGAGGTGCGTCACGGCGCGACGATCCTCGCTGTCGGCGGGACGGAGTACAAGGGCAGGGAGTACGGTTACGGCCGCGACCCGCGTATCCTCACGCAACTCGAGTTCGAAAATCTGTTGGGTACTTGTGAAACGTCCCTTTCCCAGCCTGCTGTTCTACCGTCTGCGGTGGTGATGATCCTGTGTGCTGGTACACCCGCCGAGCGTTTTTGCAGTCGCATCTGCTGCACCACTGCGCTCAAGAACATCCTCAAGCTCAAGGAGCTCAATCCGCAGGCGCAGGTCACGGTGCTCTATCGGGACGTGCGCGCCTTTGGTTTTCGGGAGCGGCTGTACCAGGAGGCGCGGCGGCAGGGGGTGCTGTTTGTCCGCTATGACTTTGAGCGCAAGCCGCAGGTGGAGGTTGGGGATGCGGGTCTGCGAGTGACCGTTTGGGAAGAATCGCTGGGCCAGGAGCTGGCGCTCGACCCCGACCTGGTTGTGCTGAGCATGCCGATGGTGCCCTCCAGGAACACGGAAGAGCTGGCCACGATGCTCAAAGTGGGCGTCGATCTGGACGGCTGGCTGATGGAGGCGCATGTCAAACTGCGCCCGGTCGATCTGGCCTCCGAGGGGATGTTTGTCGCCGGCGCGGCGCACTACCCGAAATTCCTGGATGAAAGTATAATTCAGGCACAGGCAGCG
>DAOTYD010000056.1:0-9612 GCA_034435295.1 Anaerolineae bacterium
TACAAGATGTAAACGGGCGTGAACATTACTTCGAAATCAAGTCCCCCAAACCTAACAAGGGGCAATGTTTGGAGATAACCGAACGACTGCTCAGAATCCACGCGATCAAACAGGCGAAGCGGCCCCAAGTCAACGCATACTTTGCAATGGGCTATAATCCCTATGGCAGTTCGAAGGCAACGTACAAGCATAGTTTTGCGTTACAGTACCTCGACATTGAGAATCAGTTGTTAATTGGAGAAGAGTTCTGGACCTACATCGGTGGCAATGGTACTTTCGAGCAGTTGTTGGAAATCTATCAAGAAGTTGGGTTTGAGATGAGCAAGACCATTATTGACTCACTGGCCTTCAATTTTTAGAAAAGCTTCTGGAAGCTGCGCGAGCTGGAATGGCATAGCGCCGCCCAACATCGGCATCCAGCCGACCGCTTCGCTCGCTCCGCGTGCGGCTCACGCGCGTGCCGTTAGGCTGTTAGGCGGCCGGGAGGCAGTGCATTTGACGTTGTGTTGCACCTCCCCAGGGAAATCCTGTGCCAGGTTCTTGGCGCTACACGAATCATTGCCAGGCGATTTGCTCCGATTGCGTCTGTTGAAGATTTCGTGAGCTCGGAAGTGGGTTTGGAAAAGCTGGATGCCATTTGTATGCAGTCAACAAGCGGCTGGAGCCGACCGCGCTATCGCGGCGGTCTGCCGAGGTGGGACAAGCAGCTTTGCGGCGCCCTCCCATGCGAAGATCGCGCCCAAACCTGCGGGAGGGCAGGCAGTTACGATGGAGAATGAGAATGACAGAGAAGCAGTGGATCGTATCCAGTCCGAACGTGATGATGGGTAAACCCGTCATTGTCGGCACACGTATCACAGTTGAACTGATCTTGGAAAAGCTGGCGGCCGGCGAAACGATTGAACAGATTCTTGATGCCCATCCTCGATTGACGCGTGAAGCAGTTTTGGCAGCGATTGCATTTGCAAAGGACGCGCTCCGTGCTGATGTGGTTTATCCCATAACTGAGGCGGTAGGGTGAATTTCCTGGCCGACGAAAGTGTTGACCGTCAAATCGTCGAGCGTCTCCGCCGAGATGGGCATCGCGTGCAGTACGTGGCCGAGATCGAGGCAGGGGTTTCGGACGAGACTGTCCTTGCCCTGGCAAACCAAGGAGGCCACTTGTTGCTCACTGCCGACAAGGATTTTGGGGAGATGGTTTTTCGTCAGCGTCTTTATACGCACGGTATTGTCCTGATACGCCTGGCAGGATTATCGCCCGTTCGCAAGGCGGAGATTGTCGCTTCTGTGATCAATCAGCACATCACAGAACTCTCATATGCCTTTGCCGTGATTGCGCCGGACATTTTTCGCATTCGCCGCTTTGGTGAGTAATGCCCGCCCAATCGGATAAAATCACAAGGTCGTTTTTTTCCCCAGCGCAGTCCGTTATCTGTAGATCTTTCGAGGAGGTAAAACGGTGAAGTTACACGAGTACCAATCCAAGCGCATTTTTGCGCAGTACGGGGTCCCCATCCCCGAGGGCGACGTGGCGACGACCCCTGCCGAGGCCCGTGCCATTGCCGAGCGGCTGGGCGGCAAAGTGGTCGTCAAGTCGCAGGTGCTGGTCGGCGGGCGGGGCAAAGCGGGCGGCATCAAGCTGGCCCACAACCCCGCCGAGGCGGAAGAGGTCGCCGCCAGGATCCTGGCCCTGGAGATCAAAGGCCTGCCCGTGCGCAAGGTGCTGATCGACCGCGCCGCCGACATTCGCCAGGAGATCTACCTGGGCATCGTCATCGACCGCGCGGCATCCAAACCGGTGATGATGGCCTCGTCCGAGGGCGGCGTCGAGATCGAAGAGGTGGCCCGCGTCAACCCCGAGGCGATCAAAAAGATGCACATCGACCCCTTCATCGGCCTGCGCGGCTACCAGACGCTCTGGCTGGCCAAGGGCATCGGCCTGCCCGCCGCGCTGCACAAGGATTTCGATCGCATCGCCCGCGGGCTGTACCAGGCTTTCGTCAACTCGGACGCCTCGCTGGCCGAGATCAACCCGCTGGTCGTCACCGGCGAGGGCACGCTCCTGGCCGTCGATGGCAAGATGGTGCTGGACGACAACGGCCTCTTCCGCCATCCCGACCTGGCCGAGATGCGCGACGTGGACGAGGAGACGCCGACGGAGCAGCAGGCCCGCCAGGCCGACCTCTCCTACGTCCAGCTCGACGGCGAGATCGGCTGCATGGTCAACGGTGCGGGGCTGGCGATGGCGACGATGGACATCACCAAGTACTTTGGCGGCGCGCCGGCCAACTTTCTCGACATCGGCGGCGGGGCCAGGGCTGACCGCGTCGCCACGGCGCTGCGGCTGATCCTGGCCGATCCCAAGGTCAAGGCCGTGCTGTTCAACATCTTTGGCGGCATCACCCGCTGCGACGAGGTCGCCCGCGGCATCCTGACCGCCCTGGACGAGGTCAAACCGCAGGTGCCGATGGTCGCCCGGCTGGTGGGCACCAACGAGGCCGAAGGGCGGCGCATTCTGGACAGCTCGCCCTACCGCATGATCACGGCGACGACGCTGGCCGAGGCAGCGCGAAAGGCTGTCGCAGCGGCGCGCGGCGAATTGGAGGCATAGACAATGGCCATTCTGGTCGACAAGAACACCCGCCTGGTGGTGCAGGGCATCACCGGGCGCGAGGGCGAGTTCCACGCTGGACAGATGCTCGATTACGGCACGCAGGTCGTGGCCGGGGTGACCCCCGGCAAGGGCGGGCTGACCGCCTGCGACGGCCGCGTGCCGGTCTTTGACACCGTGCGCGAGGCGGTGGCCGAGACGGGGGCCAACACGTCCATCATCTATGTCCCGGCGCGCTTTGCGCCGGAGGCGATGATGGAAGCCGCCGACGCGGGGATCGGGCTGATCGTCTGCATCACCGAGGGGATTCCGGTGCTGGACATGGTGCGCGTCAAGGCCTATCTGGACGCGCGCGGGGTGCGCTTTGTGGGGCCGAACTGTCCGGGGCTGCTGACGCCCGGCGAGGCCAAGGTGGGCATCATGCCCGGCCACATTGCCAGGCCCGGCCCCGTCGGCGTCGTCTCCCGCTCCGGCACGCTGACCTATGAGGTCGTCTATGCGCTGACGATGAGGGGAATTGGCCAGACCACGTGCGTCGGCATCGGCGGCGACCCGATCATCGGCACGCGCTTTATCGACTGCCTGGCGCTGTTCGAGGCTGACCCCAAGACGGAGCAGGTGGTGCTTATCGGCGAGATCGGCGGCAACGATGAGGAGGTCGCGGCCCGCTTTATCCGCGAAAAGATGACCAAGCCGGTGGTGAGCTTTATCGCCGGGCAGACCGCGCCGCCGGGCAAGCGCATGGGCCATGCCGGGGCGATCATCGAAGGTGGCAGCGGCACTGCCGCCGACAAGATCGCGGCGCTGGAGGCGGCCGGCGTGCGCGTCGCCGCGCACCCGGAGCAGATCGCCGACCTGGTGGCCTCGAGATAGATTGCTTGAGACACGGGCAACTGCCTCTCCTCCCGCAGGTTTGGGCGCAATTTGCAACCCAAATCGCACTCCAATAGCCACCCCGATTCGTTGCTCAGCACTTCCAAAGCTGCGGGAGGAGAGCAGTTACCAGATTTCCTGGAAGCCCATGTCGCTTTGGGGTTTCAGCATACGCTTGAGGAGTGAACAGATGAATGTCCGAATTGTAGAAAAAGTGATGGAACAATTACAATCCCTGCCGTATGACCTACAGCGTCAAGTGTTGGAATTTACTCGTGCTCTGGCGCTTTCTGTGCCACGCGGTACGGCAGGAAGACAGTTGTTACAGTTTGCTGGGACAATTCCTCGCAGTGATGTTGAGTTGATGCAAGAAGCAATAGAGCAAGGATGCGAACAGGTGGATACCGATGAGTGGTAGATACCTCTTGGATACCAGCATTCTCATCGCCCTGTTCGCTGCTGAGACAGCAGTCAAAGAGAGGTTGGCGCAAGCGAGTGAAGTTTTCATCCCCAGTATTGCGGTAGGAGAGCTTTGGGGCGTGGAAATCGCAGCGACGCCGAGAAAACATCGCTCAGGTCGATGAACTGGTAGCGGGGAGTGTAGTTCTGGGCTGTAATGCAGAGACAGCTCGTTGGTATGGAGAGATCAAGAATACCTTGCGGCTCAAAGGGCGTCCGATACCCGAGAATGATTTGTGGATTGCAGCGATTGCTTTAGAACACGATTTGGTTGTAGCAACGCGAGATGCGCACTTTGGAGAGATTGACAACCTGAAAGTGGAGATGTGGCTGAATGGGTAAGCGCTGCTAACCCGCGCTTCAAGCCGAAAGGATAGAGCGCCTCGCCCGCCCTGCTCCCGCCGGGTCTGTGACCCGGCGGCCCCCAACCGGCAGGGGTCACAGACCCTCGCCGGGCAAAAAGGGGAAGGGCGTCATTGTGACACGGATTCCCTTGTCACCCCGACCCTGAACGAAAGGAAAGGAGCCTCATTGCTGGCAGGTCAGAGCGCCCGCTCGTAGATGCGGTGCGCTTTGTAGGGATCGCCTCCCATCCCTGCTATCTCGCGGATCATCTTGTCGTTCTGCTCGTTGATCTGCACGACCTCGGCGTGCTCAAAGCCGCGGCGACGGAAGGTCTTGAACATCTCGTCGTAGAGAACGCCGGTCACACCCAGGCCCTGGTACTGTGGCAGGACGCCCCCGCCGTTAAAGTTGACCCAATTCGTCCGCCGCGCCTCCCGACGAATCATCGCCCAGCCAAAGGGCAACAGATGCCCCTTGCAGCGCTGCAGCGCCGCCGAGACGTCGGGAAAGCCCAGGGTAAAGCCAACGATCTCGTCCCCCTTGGCCACGATCGTGATCAGCTCGGGTTCGGTCATGTTGAGCAGGATGCCGCTGATCCGCCCGGCGTCGGCTTCGTCGATGGGGACGAACTCGCGGTTGTGAGCAAAGGCGGCGTTGTAGGCGGCGATCACGCGGGCAGCGACCGCGCGCACTTCGGCGCGGCTGCGCAGGGTGACCGTGTGCAAGCCGCGCCGCTCCTTGATCTTGCCCACAAGCTGGCTCACCCGCTCCGGCAGCTCAAAACTGCCCGGAAAGTAGCACGAGATGTAATCCGTCTGTTTGTGCAGGCCCGCTTCCCGCACCAGCCGGTCGTAGTAGGGATAGTTGTAGGCCTGCAGCAGCGCCGGGCGATGTTCGAACCCCTTGACCAAAAGCCCCACTCCATCGAAAGGGGCGAACGCCTCCGGGCCGCTGAGCTGCTCTAACCCCCTCGACCGCGCCCAGTCGCAGGCGGCGGCAAAGAGGGCCCTGGGGACCTCGGCGTCTTCGACCGTGTCGAACATGCAGAAAAAGGCGCCGCGCTGACCACGGTAGGCGTTGCGCCGCCGTGGTTCGACAGCGGCGATGCGCCCAACTACCTCATCCCCCTGCAGGGCAAGAAAGAAATCGGCGTCCGCATTGCGGTAGAACGAATGGCGCTTGCGGTAGAGGCGGTTGCGCGCGCTGGACAGGATCGGCGGCACCCATTGCGGACAGTCGCCGTAGAGGCGAAACGGGAAGCGGACGAAACGCTCGACGTCACGCCGGCTGTCGGTGTCTACGCGGTGGATGGCGATCATGGCTGGACAAAGAAGCCAGCGCCCAAAACACCGGGGCCGGCATGGACGACGATAGCGGGCGGCACGACAAAGATGGGCACCTCGCCAACGCCCAGCTCGGCGGACAGGTAGCCGGCCAGCACTCTGGCCTCCTCCTCTGCGTCAGCGTGCATGACGCAGGGATAGGCATCCGGACTGTGCGGGCACTCGGTCACGACGAGCTCGCGCAGGCGGGCCAGCGCCTTGCTCTTGGTGCGCTGCTGCTCGAACGGCTCGACCCGCCCGTTCTGGATGTGCAGGATCGGCTTGATCTGCAAGACGCTGCCCAGCAGCGCCCTGGCCCCACCGATGCGGCCGCCCTTGTGCAGATACTCCAGCGTGTCGACCACGAAATAGATGCGCTGGCGGGCCATCAGGTCGCGGACGCGCGCCTCGATCGTGTCAGCGTCGGCCCCCTCGCGCGCCCACTGATTGGCCAGCAGCACCATCGTGCCGAACGGCCCGCCGATCGAACGGGTGTCGATGATGCGGATAGGCCCCTCGAACTCCTGAGCCGCGACATAGGCCGACTGCACCGTGTGGCTCAGTTCGGCAGAAGGCCCCAGGCAGAGGATCTCGTGGCCCTCGTCGAGCAGTTGCTGGTAGATCGGCCTGTACAGCTCCGGCGGCGGGGCCGACGTGGTCGGCAGGGTCGGCGAGGCGCGCAGTTTGCGCAAAAAGGTCTCGGTGTCGATCTCGGTGTCGTCGCGGTAGACCTCCTCGCCAAAGATGATCAACTGGGGCAGGATGGCGATCCCCAGCTCGCGGGCCTGGTCGAGCGGGATGCTGGTCAACGTATCGGCAACAATCTTGATCATGTCTCTTTCCTCCAGAGATGAGTACCCCTGCTTGGGCCCAATTCGTATCTATTTGCCACAGATTACACAGATTGCACGGATTGCACCTGGGATGGTTCTTTTTCCCGTCGAATCAGGTTTACACTCGCATTTTCCAACCTGTCATTCTGAGCGAGCCGCCGAAGGCGACGAAGCAAAAGGGTGCATCGCCCGCCAGACCTTTTCTGGCGTCAGCGGGATGCTGGGGATCAGGACGCCGACGGCGTCATAGACGGCGTTGACCACCGCCGGCGCGACGCCGTCCAGCGGGATCTCGGCCACGGCCTTGACGCCAAAGGGGTGCGTCGGCTCCCACGTCTCGACAAAGATCACCTCCATCTGCGGCATCTCGTCGGCGCGAAAGATGCGATAGTCGTCAAAGCGCGGGTTGACGATGCGGCCCTCTTCGTCCAACACCAGCTCCTCGCTGACGGCGTAGCCCAACGCCTGGCTCATGCCGCCCTCGATCTGCCCGCTGGCGGTCAGCGGATTGACGATCTTGCCGCAGTCGAGGGCCATGAGCAGCCGCTCCACCGTCACCTGGCCTGTCTCGGTATCGACCAGCACCTGGGCGAACTGCGCCGCAAAGGGCGGCGGGCTGAACTCGCTCCAGAAGGAGCCGATGCCCATGATCTGGTGCTGGTCCTGATGGTGCAGGCTGTCCAGCGCCACCTGGCGCAGCGTCACCGAGCGACCGTCCGGCGCCCAGGCGGCGCGCTCGCGCAGCTCGATCTCGTCGGCGGGCACGTTCAGCATGCGCCCGGCGACGCGTCGAATCTGCTCCGCCACCTGGCGGGCGGCGCGCACCACCGCCCCGCCGCTGATGTAGGTGGTGCTGGAGGCATAGGCCCCCTTGTCGAAGGGCGTGAAATCCGTGTCCGACGAATAGACCAGCACATCGTCCACCTGGCAGCCCAGCACCTCAGCCGCCATCTGCGCCAGCACTGTGTCGGAACCGGTGCCCAGGTCGGTGGCGCCAATCAGCAGGTTGAACGAGCCGTCGTCGTTCATCTTGAGCGAGGCGGCGCCCATGTCCAGATAGGGGATCGCCGTCCCCTGCATCACAAAAGCAACGCCGTGCCCACGGCGCAGGTGAGGGGCGCCGGGCACCGTTCGATAGTCCGGCCCGGCCCGCCAGCCGAACGCGGCGGCGCCCTGCGCCGCTGCTTCCGGCAGCGCGCAGGTGTGCAGCAGTTCGCCGTGGGCCTCGCGTCCCTCGCTCCAGACCTTGCTCATGGGATGCTCGGCGCCAGCCTTGACCGCATTCTTCAGGCGGAACTCGAGCGGGTCCCAGCCCATCTCGCGGCAGATGCGTTCGATGTGCGGTTCCAGCGCGGCAAAGCCCTGCGGCACACCATAGCCGCGATAGGCCCCCGAAGGGACCGTGTTGGTATAGACAATGTCGGCCCAGAAGCGGATGTTGGGCGCGTCGTAGAGCGACATGGCCTTGTGCCCCGTGTTGCCGGTCACGGTGAGGGCATGGTTGCCATAGGCTCCCGTGTCGGAGAGGATGACCATCTCGTTGGCGATGATTGTCCCATCGTTCTTGACGCCGGTGCGCATCTTGATGATCATCGGGTGGCGGACGGTCGAGGCGCTGAACTGCTCCTGGCGGGTGTATTCCAGCAACACCGGCCGGCCGGTGACGATGGTCAGATGGGCGGCGATGTCCTCATAGATTTCCTGCTTGTTGCCAAAGCCGCCGCCGATGCGCGGCTTGATGACGCGGATGCGCTTCTCCGGCAGGCCAAGCACCGGCGCCAGGATGCGGCGGACGTGGAAGGGCACCTGCGTGGAGCTGCGGATCACCAGCCGGTCGTCCTCGTCCCAATAGGTCAGGCAGGTCCACGGTTCGATCGGCGCGGCCTGCACCCGCTGCACCTGGTACTCGCCCTCAAAGACGTGGTCGGCCTGAGCCATCGCCGCGTCGACGTCGCCCAGCTCGATGCGGATCTCGGCGGCCAGGTTGCGGCTGGGGTCGCACTCGCCAAAAGGCACATAGTCGGGTTCGTCGTGGATGACCGGCGCGCCGGGCGCCATCGCCTGGCGGGGGTCGAGCACCGCCGGCAGCGGCTCGTATTCGACCTCGATCAGGCGCAGGGCTTTTTCGGCGATCTCGGGACTCTCCGCCGCCACGAACGCCACGCGGTCGCCCACATAGCGCACCTTACTATCCAGGCTGACAAAGTCGAGCGGGCCGGGAATGGGGTCGGACTGGCCGGCGGTGGAAAAGACGACGCGGGGGATGTCCTGGTGCGTGAGCACGGCGTGGACGCCAGGGAGGGCACGGGCGCGGCTGGCGTCGATGCGGCGGATGCGGGCATGGGCATAGGGGCTGCGCAGCACTCTGGCGTAGAGCATCCCTGGCATCTCCACATCGGCGGCAAAGGCAGGCTTGCCCTGCACCAATTTGAGCGCGTCGACCTTTTGCTCGGGTTTGCCCACCACCCGCAGGCCGTCGGATTCGGGAGCGATGGTCAGCCGGGGGAAGACAACCGTGCGCGGCTGGACGCGCGGCTCTCTCTCCTCCGCGGCGGGCGGCGCCGGCGGCTCTCTGAGCAGGGCTGGCGGCATGGGATAGACCGCCTCGCCCTCCAGGGGCGGGACCCCTTCGCCGCGCAGGATCGCCGCCGCCCGCAGCACCGCCTGCACCGGTTTGACGTAGCCGGTCTCGCGGGAGAGCACGCCGCTGAGCGCCTCGCGCACCTCGGCCTCGCTGGGGTTGGGGTTGCGGTCGAGCAGCGCCCTGGCCGCCAGGATCAGCGCGGGGGCATCATAGCCGCTCTGCATCGCCCCCGTCTCGATGAATGCCTGTTGCAGCGGGTGCAGCGGCTCGCTGCCCTTCCAGCCGCGCATCTGCGGGCCGCTCAATCCTTCGAGCGTGGTGATCTCGGCCCCGTCGACCTGGGCGGCCAGCGTGACGCAGCTCGAACGCGCCACGCCGTTCACCAGCACCGTACAGGCCCCGCAGGAGCCGTCCTCGCAGCCGTGCTTGACGCTGGTATACCCCGCCCGCCGCAAGAGGCGCATCAACGACTCGCCCGGCGCCACCTCCCACACACACTGCTCGCCGTTGACCTTGACCCTGACCTCCATCTCTCTCCTTGTCTCCTTGTCCCCTTGTCCCCTTGTCCCCTTGTCCCCTTGTCCC
>DAOTYD010000057.1:0-16510 GCA_034435295.1 Anaerolineae bacterium
AGGTGACGACGCTGGAAGGGGCGGCGGGCAGTGCGACCACCCTGGTCGAGGTACAGGCGCAGGATGAGCCGGCCCTTGCAGTCGGCAAGGAAGCCTCATCCGCAGTGGTACAGGCCGGGGAGACGCTCACCTACACCCTGCGCGTGACCAACACCGGCAACATCAGCCTGACGGCGACGATCACCGACGTGCTCCCGCAACACGTCACGCCGTCCGGCACGCTGGTCTGGACGCCGACCATCCCCGCGCCCGGCGGGGTGTGGACGCAAGAGGTGACAGTGACGGTCCATTGGGGCTACAGCGGCACGCTGACCAACACGGTCGAGGTGACGACGCTGGAAGGGGCAAAAGGGGAGGCATGGGTCCGCGTCGATGTTCGGCGGCACACCATCTACCTGCCCTTTATTTGCCGATGAGCTATCTGTGTTGTACCCCTGCCCTCCCGCAGGTTAGAAAGTGGCAGGCAAGAGGGCAAACAGCTCATTGCGGCGTACTCCAGTGCAGAGATTGCGCCCAAACCTGCGGGAGAGTAGACAGTTACCACCCCGGACTATGGTAGAGGCCCGCAGGAGGTGTGCCGATGAACCCGGAAGAATATGCCATTATGTACCACGTGGAAGACCACCACTGGTGGTATAGGGGGATGGCTCAAATTACCCGCGCTGTCCTGGACCGCTGGTATCGGCCCGGGGCCAGCTTGCGGATTCTGGATGCGGGATGCGGAACCGGCGGGGCCATGACCTCTTATCTGCGCGACTATGGCCAGGTCACGGGGTTTGATTTTGCTGGGGAGGCCCTCCATTTCTGCAAGATGAGGGGGGCCAAAAGGCTGACCCGCGCGTCCGTCGGGGAGATTCCTTTCCCCGCCGAGAGTTTTGACCTGGTAGTCAGTTTCGACGTCCTCTGCGAACGGGCAATCCGGGACGACCTGGCGGCCCTGCGGGAGCTTTACCGCGTTCTTGTTCCCGGAGGCCGGGTTCTCCTGCGCCTCCCCGCCTATAACTGGCTGCGCGGACGGCACGATGTTGCCGTACACATCCGTCATCGCTATACCCGTGGGGAGATAGGTCAACGTCTTTGTGAGGCGGGGTTCCAGGTAGAACACCTTTCATATGCGAACGCCTTTCTCTTCCCTGCAGCCCTGATCAAGCGAATGACAGAACGACTCATGGCCCGCCAGGAAGGCCTCTCCGACCTGACGGTAAGCGCGGGGCCTCTGAATGGCTTGCTGCGGGCTGTTCTCTCGGCGGAAGCTCCACTGGTAGCCCGTCAATCCCTGCCCTTTGGACTCACGGTTGTCGCCGCAGGGTTCAAACCAACGACTCATCCTACTTCAATCCCCGCCTCCCCTTCCACCACTTTACCAACAACCCAGCAAGGGTGATCGGCAGCGGCAAAGAGGGCCAGCAGGTCGTCGAGTCGTTCGGGGGGGACGGCGGCGAGCAGCCCGCCAGACGTCTCGGGCGTAAAGAGCAAGAGTTGCATCTCCTCTGAAAGCGCGGGGCTGAAATCGACGTGCCGCTGGTAGGCGCGCTGGTTGTTGCACGAGCCGCCGGGGAAGAGATTGTCCTCCGCATAGCCCACCGCCCCGCTGACAAAGGGCAGTTGGTCGAAGACAAAACGCAGCCGCACGCCGCCCTTGAGCGCCATCTCGCTGGCGTGGCCGAGCAGGGCAAAGCCGGTGATGTCGGTGCAGGCGGTCGCGCCGACCTGGCCGATGAGCTGCGCTGCCTGGCGGTTGAGCCGCTGCATGCTCGCCACGGCCTCTGCCACGTGCGCCTCCTCGGCCACGCCGCCCTTGAGCGCTGTGGTGACCATCCCCACGCCCAGCGGCTTGGTCAGCACCAGCGCGTCGCCGGGGCGAGCGCCGCCCTTGGTCCAGACGCGCTGCGGGTGCACCAGCCCCATCACCGCCAGGCCGTAGGTCGGCTCTTTGGCGTCGATGGTGTGGCCGCCGGCCAGCACCCCGCCAGCCTCGGCGATCTTGGCCGCGCCGCCGCGCAGGATTTCGCCGATGATCTCGTCCGGCAGATCGGGCGGGAAGCCGCAGATGTTGAGCGCCAGGGCCACTTCGCCGCCCATGGCATAGACATCGCTCATGGCATTGGCGGCAGCGATGGCGCCATAGTCGTAAGCATCGTCGACGATGGGGGTGAAAAAGTCGACCGTCTGGATGACGGCAACCTCGTCGGTGATACGGTAGACGGCGGCGTCGTCGCTGACTTCCAGGCCGACGAGCAGGTTGGGATATTTTTGCGGGGGGAACATCCCCTCCAGAGGGCGCAGCACCTGCGCCAGGGCCTCTGGCCCTTTCTTGGCCGCTCAGCCTGCAGCGGTAGCCAGTTCCGTCAGACGAATTTTGGGCTCCGTCATCTCTCCCCATCCTCTGTTGGGCGCGGTCTCTGCCAACACCGGCTAGATGTCGTGCACGCCTTCGATCTCCAGACCGATGGCTTCCAGCGCCTGCAGCGCCGCCTGGCAGTCGTCGCGGTCGATACGGACGCAGACGCCGCAGTTGGAACTGAGGTGGCGCGGGACGGGGATCATCTTGGAGCGGATCCCCGCCCCGTTGAGCACCTTTTCCGCGCGGATGGCATGGCTGGTGGAATAGAGCAGGATCACCGCGTATTCTCCAGCGTTCACCGGGCCCCCTCCGCCAGCTCCGCCACTGCGTCCAGCGCCATCTCGACCTCGTCCATCGTATTGAACACGCCCAGCCCGAAGCGCACCGTGCCGTCAGGAAACGTGCCGATCGTCCGATGGGCTGCCGGCGCGCAGTGCAGCCCCACACGACACATGATGCCATATTCGTCGTCCAGGCGCAAGCCCGCTTCTGACGGCTCCATGCCGGCGATGTTGAACGAGACCGTTGCCGTTTGCCGCTCTGCGTCGAGCGTGCCATAGACAGTCAGGCCGGGGATAGCGCGCAGGCCGTCGATCAGCCGCTGCGTCAGGGCGACCTCGTGGGCGCGGACCGCCTCCACGCCCTGCTTCAGCACCCAGCGCACGCCCGCCTCCAGCCCGGCCAGCCCCACGACGTTGGGCGTGCCGCTCTCGCACAAGTCGGGCAAAAAGTCGGGCTGCTGCTCGTGCTCGGAGCGGCTGCCGGTGCCGCCGCGCCGCAGCGGTTCGATCTCTTTCTCGTTCACCCGCTCGCCGACGATCAGCCCACCCGTGCCCATCGGCCCGCCCAGCGACTTGTGGCCAGTGAAGGCAAGCAGGTCGATCTGGTCGGCCTGCACGTCGATGGGGTACGCCCCGCCGGTCTGCGCGGCGTCCACCAGCAGGAGCAGGCCACGCGCCCGGCAGAGCGCGCCCACCTCTCCCACCGGCAGCAGCGTGCCGACGACATTGGAGGCGTGGTTGAGGACGACCATTTTGGTGTGAGGTCGAACGGCCGCCTCCACGTCGGCGGGGTCGAGCAGGCCCTCGGGCGAACAGCGTACCACCGTCACTTCGACACCGCCGCTCTCCAGCGCGCGCAGCGGCCGCATGACCGAGTTGTGTTCCATCGAACTGGTGATGACGTGGTCGCCGGGGCGCAGCAGCCCCCGCAGGGCCAGGTTGAGCGCGTCGGTCACGTTGAGGCCAAAGACGACGCGCAGGGGGTCGGGCGCGTTGAACAGCTCACACACCGCTTCGCGGGCCTCATAGAGGACGCGCCCCGATTCGATGGCGCGGCGATGGGCGGCGCGGCCGGGGTTGGCCCCGATCTCGGCCAGAAAGCGCGTCATGGCCTCGGCAACCCCTGGCGGCTTGGGCCACGAGGTGGCGGCATTGTCGAAATAGATCATCACTTGCGCCTGATGGTCAACTTGAACTCGCCGTTCATCTCCTGCACGTCGACCGTCAGGCCGGCCTTTTCGGCGGCGCGGCGGACGTTCTCGCGCGAGGTCACTGTGTCTACCAGCACCTCGATGGGGAAATTCCCCTCGCGGATCGCGCCGCGGGTCAGGATGACCGGCTGCGGGCAGGAAAGCCCACGGGCATCTACTTTACTGGCCATTGGATCAACCCTCCACTTTCTGACGCATCGTGAAACCGATGATCAGGCAGAAAATCAGCCCCAGCACCACCGCGGCCATGCCGTAGGGGGTGAGGCCGCCGACCTGCCTGACGCCTTCCACCAGCTTGTCCGGGCTGCCGGCCAGGGTAAAGTTGTGCGAGATGCCCGCGCCGGTGATCATGCCCAGGACAAAGACCGCCGCATCGCCATCGCCTTCGCCGGCCAGGAAGAGCTGCCGGCCAGGGCAGCCGCCGGCCAGGGCAAAGGCCAGCCCGGCCAGCGTCATGCCGAGCAGATTCCACAGGTGGCTGGAGTGGGCGATCGGCTGGCCGAAGAAGGCGGGGGTGCGGAACTGGCCCAGGACCAGGTTGGTGATCACCGCCACCACCACCAGCGCGCCGACGCCGCTGATGAGGTGTGTATCACCCATGAGGATCACATCGCGGATCGAGCCCATCGTGCAAAAGCGCGTCCGCTGCGCCAGGAAACCGATCACCAGCCCTACCACCAACGAGATGAGCCAGAAGGCATGCAGCGAACCCGGCCCTTCCGTGCTGAAGAAGAGGGCACCCGTCTCGCCCGTCTTGACCTGGAAGACAAGCAGCAGGAGCAGGATGAGCATGATGACCGGCATGATCCAGCCAACGGCGGTGTAGGTCCGGTAGGCGCGGCCCAGGTTGTAGCCGTTCTTGAGGAACCAGACGCCGATGGCAATGCCAAGGGTCAGGCCAACCAGCCCCACCGCCGCGTTGAGATCGCCGGCGGAGAAGCGCAACAGCGCCCGCCAGGGGCAGCCGAGGAAGGCCAGCGCGCCGATCATGGCCAGCACGCCCAACACAAAGCGGACGATGGGAGCTGATCCAGCGCGGGCCTTGAACTCGCGGAACAGCAGCGCGGCGATCGTCGCGCCCAGCACAAAGCCGATGATCTCGGGGCGGATGTACTGGACGACGGCGGCCCTGTGCAGCCCCAGCGCGCCGGCCATGTCGCGCTCGAAGCAGGCCACACAGATGCCCATGTTGGGGGGGTTGCCCCACTTTTGCAGGAGCGGGGCCAGCAGGCCAATGGCGGCCCCGGCCACGATGATGCCCCAGCGTGAGGCAAAGAAACGGGTCAGTTTTTCGGACATAGCACACCTCCGTAAATATGGGATTTCTCCAATCGCGCCTCTCCAGACGCGCGACGGGCAACAAAAACCGCCGCCGGCACACGCCAGCGGCGGACGTTGCCCCTTTGCGGAAGGGTACCACGCCCCAGCTCAGGCCATCCCTGCCTCCCGGCGCTGATGCCCTGAGCGCCCCGGCGTGCGCAGGCAGGCCCACGGGCGCCCCCTGGCGCCCCGGGCCGCCTCTCACGTGCGGCGTTGACGACAGGCGTTCATCACTTCAGCACCTCCGGCAGATGGGCAGATTGTATAACAAAGTTGAAAAATGGGCAAGCGGGGATCGCGGATCGCGGATCGCTTATCGCTTATCGCAATTCGTGTTCCCCCCTGCCTTCTGTGTTATAATAGCTCTATGAACACCCGACCCTCTGGGCTGACAGCCCTTCTGCTGGCGCTGCTGCTTGTCGTCCCCACCGCCGGGGGGGCCCCTGGGGCTATACCGGCGCCGGCGATTGCCGTCCCTGCCACTCTCCTCCCGGCCTGGGCGACGCTGCCAGCCGCCGGCCGCCTGGCGCCAGAGCTGGCGCGCGCGCTGGCCCAGGCTGACGAGGACGAGACGCTGCACGCCATCGTCGTGCTGCAGGAGCAGTTCCCGCCAGAGCGCGCCGCTTCTCCTGCCAGCCTGGTTGCTGGCCTGCAGGCCACCGCCGCGCGCGCCCAGGCCCCCCTGCACGCTGAGCTGGAGAGCGCCCAGGCCGCCGGCCTGGTCGATGCCTATACCCCCCTCTGGATCATCAACGCCTTCGCCGTACAGGGGCGTCCCGCCGCCCTCCGCGCCCTGGCCGACCACCCCGCCGTCGCCGTCATCCAACTGGACCACTACCGCCAATGGCTTCCGCCCTTTGCCTCTTCCCCTGCGCCCCTCGCTCCCTCAACCTCCGCCGAATGGAACATCGAGCGCATCCGCGCCCCTCAGGTCTGGGATGCCCTGCACGTCGACGGCGCCGGAGTCGTGGTGGCCAGCATGGACAGCGGCGTCGACTGGCTGCACCCGGCCTTGCAGACCGGCTACCGTGGCTACAACCCCCACGGCCTGCCCAGCCACGTCGGCAACTGGTTCGACGTGGTGAACGGTTCCCTCTATCCCATCGACGACCACGGACACGGCACCCACACGACGGGCACCGCTGTCGGTCAGGGCGGCATCGGCGTGGCCCCCGGCGCCCGCTGGATCGCCGTCAAGGTTTTCAGCCGCGAGGGCTACGCCTATGACTCGTGGCTGCACCTGGGCTTCCAGTGGCTGCTGGCCCCGGCGGGCGACCCGGCCCGCGCGCCGGACGTGGTCAACTGCTCCTGGGGCAACGACGCGGGCTATCTGACCACCTTCCAGGCCGACCTGCGCGCGCTGCGGGCGGCGTCGATTATGGCCGTCTTTGCCAACGGCAACGCCGGACCAGCGCCCGGCACGGTCGGCTCGCCCGCCTCGCTGCCGGAGGCCTTTGCCGTCGGCGCGACCGACAGTTATGACGACGTCGCCATCTTTTCCAGCCGCGGTCCATCGCCGTGGGGGCAGGTGCGCCCGCATGTCGCCGCGCCCGGCGTCGGCGTCCGCTCCAGCCTGCCCGGCGGTGTCTACGGGCTGGGCAGCGGCACCTCCATGGCCACGCCCCACGTCACCGGCCTGGTCGCCCTCCTGCGCTCGGTCAGCCCCACCCTCAGCCTGACCCGCACCGCTGAGCTCATCACTGCCCATGCCGTCCCCCTGGGTAGCCCCATCCCCAACAACGACACGGGCTGGGGGCGCATCGACGCCTTTGCCACAGTCGTCGCTCTGGCGCAGCCCGGCTTTGTCCGCGGGACCGTGCGCCGCGCCGACAACAGCGCGCCCATCGCCGGCGCTGCCGTGACCGCCGTCCCTCACGGCGGGGGCGGCGGCGGCAGCGCCCTCAGCGAGGGCGACGGCGCCTACGCCATGGCCCTGGCCCCCGCCGTCTATGACCTGACCGCCACGGCCTTTGGCTACGTCCCATCCACCTATGCCGGCGCCTGGGTGTTCACCGCCACCACAACGACGGTCAATTTCGCCCTCTCGCCGCTGCCTGCTGGCACACTGCGCGGACAGGTCACCGACGCCGCCAGCGGCCTGCCGCTCAGCGCCACCGTCACCGTGCTAAACACCCCCGTTATGACGACAGCAGCCGCCTACGCCTTCGCCCTGCCCGGCGGCGTCTATACCGTCGAGGCCCGCCAGACAGGCTACCGCGTCGTCACCGCCACCGCGACCGTCGAGGTCGGACAGGTCACCACGGCCGATCTCAGCCTGCCCCCCGCGCCGACGATCCTGTTGGTCGACAGCGGGCGCTGGGGGGCGGTGAGCGAGATCGGCTACTACCGCCAGGCGCTGGACGATCTGGCCTACACCTATGACGAATGGCCTGTGCGCCGCCTGCCAGATGACGTCCCCACCGCCGCCGACCTGAGCGCCTATGACATTGTCCTCTGGAGCGCGCCGTGGGACGCGCCCGGCTTTATCGGCGCCAGCCAGACCATCAGCGGCTACCTGGACGGCGGCGGGCGGCTCCTGCTCAGCGGGCAGGATATTGGCTATCTGGATGACGGCCTGCTGCCCCAGCCCTACTATCGCCAATACCTCAAGGTCGCCCTGCTCGACGACGACGCCGGGACGCGGGTGCTCACCGGCACGGCCGAGGAGATGTTCGCTGGCATGGTCATCACCATCGCCGGGCCGGGCGGCGCCGACAATCAGCTCTTTCCCGACGCGGTCACTGTGCTCGATCCCGACGATGCCATCCCCGTCCTGACCTATGGCGACGGCCTGGGCGGCGTCCGCCTGGGCGACTGCCTGGACTATCGCGCCCTCTACCTCTCGTTTGGCTTCGAGGCCATCAACAGCCGGGCCGACCGCCGCGAATTGCTGGGGCGCACGCTGGACTGGCTGGCCGCGCCGCTATCTGTCGTCGGCCTGAAGCTGCACCCTGCTGCCGACGAGCGCATTGCCATGCCCGGCTCGGTGGCAACCTACACCCTGCGCGTGCGCAACCTGGCCGAGGTCGGCAGCAGCGACACGTTCGAACTGTCCCTTTCCGGCGCCAGGTGGCCCACTGCCCTGAGCCAGACCCGCCTCACCCTGGCCCCCTGCATGTCCGCCACCGTCGTCCTCAGCGTGACCGTGCCTGCGGACGCTGCGCCGGCGGCGCGGGACGTGGTCACGGTGACGGTGCGCTCGACGTCATCCGGCCTGATCCAGCTTGGCGTCTTTACCACCAGCGCCCCCGCGCCGATCCTCCTGGTCGATGACGACCTCTTTTTCGAGCAGAGCGCCAAATACCGCGCTGCGCTGGAGGCCGCCGGGCTGGCCTATGATTTCTGGCAGACCTGTCCTCCTGTTGGCCCTTGCCAGGAGAAGAACCCGCCGCTCGACGTGCTGCGGCGCTATCCCATGGTCATCTGGTGGACGGGCTACGACTGGTATCGCCCCGTCACAGACGACCAGGAGCAGGCGCTGGCAGACTATGTGGCCGGCGGCGGGCGGCTGATGCTCTCCTCGCAGGATTACCTCTACTACCATCACGGCGGTGCCTTCAGCCGCCAGACGCTGGGGGTGCTGCGCTACGCCGAATCGGTGACGCCGACGCTGGCGCGGGGCGTGCGCGGCGACGCGCTCTTTGGCGATGTCGGCCCCTACTTGCTGACTTTTCCTTTCCAGAACAACGCCGACGGCATGCAGCCGACGCCTGGCACTGCCGTCGCTCTGCGCGACCAGAACCGCGAGGCCATCGCCCTGGCCCGCCGCGAGGGGGGGCACGCCACGGCCTTTTTCTCCTTCCCCTTTGAGGCGCTGCCGGAGGCGGAGCGCCCGGCACTCATGGCCCAGACCGTGGGCTGGCTCTCCTGGCTGGGCGCGTCGACGCTGACGGCGGACCGCGAGACGGCCGGGCCGGGCGAGGCGCTCACATGCACGCTGCGCCTGTTCAACGACGGTCCCCTCACCGTCACCGCTTCCCTCTCGAACACCCTGCCGCCGGGCACGACGCTGGTCACCGGCAGCCTGCGCGGCCCGGGCGTCTATGTCCCGGCCAGCCGGCGCGTGATCTGGAGCGGGCCGCTCGGCGCGGGGGAGGAGGTGACCATCAGCTACCAGCTCAGCGTCAGCGCGGGGCTGGCGCCGGGCACGCTGCTGGTCAACGTCGCTGCGCTGACGCTGGAGGAATTTGGCCTCCGTTTCCAACGCCGCGCCGGTGTGCGCATCAGCGCGCCCGACCTCTCGCCATCGCTGCTGGACTGCTCGCCCGTCATACACTCCGGCGGCGTGGCGACCTGCACATTGCAGATCGTGAACCGGGGCGCGGCGGCGCCGACGGCGGCGGTGACGGTGCTGCTGCCGCTCGACAGCGAGCTGGTGACGCCGTCGCTGGCGTGGGAGGGCGGTGGCGTGGTCCGCGCGACGACGGCGACGGTCACCTGGAGCGGGCCGCTGGCGGCCGGGGCGCCCGTCACCATCACCTGGGCGCTGACCGCGCCGCGCGCGGCGGAGCCGTCGTGGCTCTACAGCGTGGCTTTTCTCGACGACGGGGCGGGCGCGCTGTGGGAGCGGCCGGCATGGCTGGGGGTGGAGCCGTTTCGTTTCTATCTGCCTGTCGCGTATCGCGTATCGCTTATCGCCAATCGCTTATCGCTCGTCTCTTATCGCTCATCGCTTATCGCTCATCGCTTATCGCTTATCGTTTATCGCTCATCGTTTATCGAGCTGGCTGCTCATCTTGGGCGGGCGTTTTTGAGGGACAGGAGGGTGTAGGGTAGGCGCTTACCGGCAATAGACAATGCGCGACACGCGATACGCGATATGCGATACGCGATACGCGATACGCGATACGCGCCGAAGGAGGTTTGCCCATGCCCAGAAAACTCGCTCTCGTGACGATCCTGCTGCTCATCCTGGCCGGCTGTAGCGGGGACGCGCTGCCAGCCGAGGCCAGGACGATGGTGCTGCGCGGCTTTGACTCGCAGAGCAATCCCCACATCGACCGTGCCCAACAGGTGACGCCGCTGGCGGAGGACCTGGCGCTGGGCGCCGAAGAGGTCTGGTGCGTCAACATCGTCTATACCTGCTGGAGCTGCGAGTATGGCCGCTACCGCACCTGCGCCGACAACCGCCTGGTGCGGCGCATCGGCGACCGCTGGGAGGTCTCGGTGCTGCAGACGGAGGAGGACCGGGCGCTGTGGGAGGAGCGCGGCTGCCTGTTGCTGGACCCCATCGTCGGCGAGTGAGCGCGATGGAGAGCGGCTCTATCGAGCGCAGGCCTTTTTGACAACGAGTGCAAATTACACTATACTTTTCATCGGAGCATTTCTGGCGCCTGCCCTTCCGCCTGGGGCAGGAAACAGGCGGTTCCATTGAATGCAGGCAGCCTACATAGGTGAGTGGAGCCAGAGGATGTGAGATGAGAAATTTGGAAATGTTTCCGATGGACAAGATTGCCGAATTCTGTCGGCGCTGGAAGATTCAAGAAATGGCGGCATTTGGCTCTGTGTTACGGGCGGATTTTGATGCCGAGAGCGATATTGATGTGATCGTGACTTTTGATGACGACGCAGAGTGGAGTTTGCTGGATCATATCAGAATGCAGCAGGAACTCCAGGCTGTTCTTCAGCGGGATGTTGACTTGGTGACGAGGCGCGCCGTTGAAGGGAGTCAGAACTGGATACGGCGCAAGGAGATTCTGAGTACAGCCTCTATCATCTTTCCTGGGGACAAGGTGGCTTCTTATGGGACGAGATGAAGGCACCTTATTGGATATTGCCAGAGCTGCGCGCGCCATACTGACATTTGTACAGGATGTGCAAAAGGAGAACTTTCTTGAGGATTTCAAGACCCAGTCCGCTGTGCTCTATCAGTTGATTGTGATGGGTGAAGCCGTCAAGCGACTGTCCTTTGAGTTGCGCGGGCAACACCCGGAGATACCGTGGGTGGCGATAGCTGGGATGCGCGATCACTTGATACACGGCTATGATGTAGTAGATTGGGACGAGGTGTGGAGAACGGCGACCAGAGATGTACCTGACTTGTTGCGCAAGTTGGAGGCTTTTCTGCCGCAAGGGGGTTTGGAGCAGGAGTAGCCGCCCAAGGCGCGCGTCGAGCCGACAGCCGTTACCACGATTTGCCGTGGCGCTGCCTTCCGCGGTTTGGAGCGCAGTTTTCAGGCCGTGACGGGTACAGGGGCACGAAAGGAGGGAACGTGAAAAGACGTTTTGCGTTGATTATCGAGGACTCGGAGGATATCGCCGATTTTCTCACCATCGCCCTCAAGATGACCGGCTTCGAGACCGAGATTGTCGCCGACGGCGAACGGGCGCTGGCGCGGCTGGCGCAGATTGTGCCGGACGTCGTCATCCTGGACCTGCACCTGCCGCGGGTGATGGGAGGAGAGGTGCTGAGCGCAATCCGCGCCGACCCCCGCCTGGCACATACTCAGGTCATGATCGTCACGGCCGACGCGCGCATGGCCCAGGACCTGGAGGACCAGGCCGACCTGGTGCTGATCAAGCCGGTGGGGCTGGAGCAGATTCGCGTGCTGGCTGCGCGCCTGACTGCCACCGATGACTGAAAAGACGACCAGCCGTCTTTCTCAAATCCAGCTCAAAGAGGACGCCATGCCCCAAGTGCGCTTCGAGTTCCACGTCTCGCGCCAGGCGCGCGACCTGTATCAGTTCGACGACACGCTCTTTGCCCTCGACGGCAACCTCCTCATCGCCAACTTTTACGCCGCCCGCCTCCTGGCCCAAAAGATGAACGCCCGGCGCGACCTGCTCCGCTTCCCCGAACAGGCCGTCCGCGCCGGGCAGATCAACGCTATGGGCCTGATCGACGAGGTGCTCCACTTTGTCGTCGGCCTCTACCGCCAGCAGCAAAACCCCCAGGCAATGACTCAGGCCCTGGCCTGGCTGGACGAACGCCTGGGCGCTGAGGCTGTCGATGCGGCTCTCTTGCGCTTTGCCGCCGAGTTCCCGCCCGTCGCCGTCTACCGCCGCCAGGTGCCGCTGGAAGCGTATGTGCAGGGAGAGACGGACGGTGTCCCCCACCGCCAGCTCCTGCTGGAAGAGATGCTGATGCTCTGGCTGGCCAACGCCAACGCCGCCTTCTCCCCCTACCTGGAACTCTTCGACGACGAGGCGCTGGAGCAGACCACCGCCTATCGCCGCATCATCGCTGAGCTGCACGCCTTCTTCGACACCCAGCCGCCATTCGGCCCCGACCAGCAAAACCTGGTCGACATGCTCCGCGCGCCCGCCATCGCCGTCCCTCACTCCCTGGCCGGCCAGCTCGAATATATCCGCCAGCGCTGGGGGCACCTCTTGGGTCGCTACCTCTACCGCCTGCTGGGCAGCCTCGACCTGATCCGCGAGGAGGAGAAACCGGTCTTTGGCGGCCCCGGCCCGGCCCGCGTGATCGAATTTGCCGGCCTGGAGCTGGAGGCTGAGCGCTTCAGCCCCGACAGCGACTGGATGCCCCGCCTGGTGCTCATCGCCAAGAATACCTATGTCTGGCTGGACCAGCTCTCCAAAAAGTACCAGCGCCCCATCACCCGCCTCGATCACGTTCCCGACGAGGAGCTGGACCGCCTGGCTCACTGGGGCTTTAGCGGGCTGTGGCTGATCGGCCTCTGGGAGCGCAGCAGGGCCTCGCAGCGCATCAAGCAGATGTGCGGCAACCCCGAAGCAGTGGCCTCGGCCTACTCGCTCTTTGATTACCAGATCGCCAACGATCTGGGCGGCGAGGGCGCCTACCACAACCTGCGCCAGCGCGCCTGGCAACGCGGCATCCGCCTGGCCAGCGATATGGTGCCCAACCACATGGGCATCGACTCGCGCTGGGTGATCGAACATCCCGACTGGTTCATCGGCCTCGACTATAGCCCCTTTCCCGGCTATACCTTCAACGGGCCCGACCTCTCCTGGGACGAGCGCGTCGGCATCTACCTGGAGGACCACTATTACGACCGCAGCGACGCGGCGGTGGTTTTCAAGCGCGTCGACCGCTGGAACGGCAGCACGCGCTACATCTACCACGGCAACGACGGCACCAGCATGCCCTGGAACGACACCGCCCAGCTCAACTATCTCAACCCCGAGGTGCGCGAGGCGGTGATCCGACTGATCCTCGACGTCGCCCGCCGTTTTCCCATCATCCGCTTCGACGCCGCCATGACGCTGACCAGGAAACACTACCAGCGCCTCTGGTTCCCCGAGCCGGGCAGCGGCGGGGCCATCCCCTCCCGCGCCGGGCACGGCCTGACCCGCGAGCAGTTCGACGCCGCCATGCCAGCCGAGTTCTGGCGCGAGGTGGTCGACCGCGTGGCCCAGGAGGCGCCCGATACGCTGCTGCTGGCCGAGGCCTTCTGGCTCATGGAAGGCTATTTCGTGCGCACGCTGGGGATGCACCGCGTCTATAACAGCGCCTTTATGAACATGCTGCGCGACGAAAAGAACGCCGACTATCGCGCCGTGATCAAGAACACGCTCGAGTTCGACCCGCGCATCCTCAAGCGTTATGTCAACTTTATGAACAACCCCGACGAGCGCACCGCCGTCGACCAGTTCGGCAAGGGCGACAAGTATTTCGGCATCTGCACGATGATGGCTACCTTGCCGGGACTGCCCATGTTCGGCCACGGCCAGATCGAGGGCTTTGCCGAAAAGTACGGCATGGAGTACCGCCGCGCCTACTGGGACGAGCAGGCCGACGGCTATCTGGTCGAACGCCACGAGCGCGAGATCTTTCCCCTCCTCCGCCGGCGCCACCTCTTTGCCGAGGTCGACCATTTCCTGCTCTATGATTTTTTCACCCCCGCCGGCAGCGTCGACGAGAATGTCTTTGCCTACTCCAACCGCGCCGGCGACGAGCGCAGCCTGGTCGTCTACCACAACCGCTACGCCGACACCCGTGGCTGGATCCGCACCTCGGTCGCCTACGCCGCCGCCGGCGGCCTGACCCGGCAGAGCCTGGGGCAGGGGCTGGCTCTCCCCGACGACGAGCGGGCCTTTTGCATCTTCCGCGACCACCTGAGCGGGCTGGAGTACATCCGCAACTGCCACGAGCTGCACGAGCGCGGCCTCTATGTCGAACTGGGCGCCTACAAGGCCCACGTCTTTGTGGATTTCCGCCTGGTCTGGGACAACGAGTGGCGCCAGTATGCCCACCTGGCCGAGTACCTGAGCGGTCGCGGCGTGCCCGGCATCGACGAGGCCATGCACGAGATCCTGCTCCGCCCGGTCCACGAGCCGTTCAAGGCGCTGGTCGATGCCGCTACCCTGCGCCGCCTGCTCGACGCTCGCCTGCGCAACACGGACGCCGAGCCAGACCCGGCGCTGCTCGACCAGGTCGAGGGCATGGCGCTGCGTCTGCTGCAGGCCGCCAAAGGGGTCAGCGGCGGCAGCAACGACGAAGCGGCCATCGCCCAGGAGGTCCGCCACAAGCTCGCCGCGATGCTCGAGCTGCCCGTCCTGGCCGGCCGCTGCCCCGAGCTGGCAGAAGCGGGGCTGGAGCCGCTGCTGGCCGAACTCGACGACGACCTGTTCACGTGGGGCGTGCTGCTGGGCTGGCTCTTTACCCACGCCCTGGGCGGGGTGGTTTCGGCAGCGGACAGGGCGCAGATCAGCCGTAGCTGGCTGGACGAGTGGCTGCTGGGGCGCATCCTGGCCAGCGCGCTCGGCAGCCTGGGGCTGGACGAGACGGTTGCCTGGCAGGCCGTCGCCGTCGTGCGCGTCCTCATCACCCATCAGCGCTGGTTCGACAGCGAGGCGCCCGCCGCCGAGCGGCCTTATATCACCCTCGAAAGCTGGCTGCGCGACGACGAGGTCCGCCAACTGCTGGGGATCAACCGCTACCAGGGCATCCTCTGGTTCCGCCACGAGTCCTTCCTGGCGCTGCTGCGGTGGATGCTGCTGATCGCGGTGGTGAGCCACGGCGTCGATCCCGCCGATAGCGCGGTGATCGAAGCGCTGCGTCGGGCTGAGGCAGAGTCGGGTTACCGCGTGGAACGGCTGCTCGCGTATCGCTGATCGCTTATCGCTTATCGCTTATCGCCTGTCGCGCATCGGCTGGCGGCTGAGCTGCGCGGCGGTTCTGGCAATGAGCCTCCGCCACAGACCTCGGCGGCAGGCCCAACCAACTCCACAACCGCGCATGATAGCCGCAGCGGCTCTGGCAATGAGCCTCCGCCACAGACCTCGGCGGCAGGCCCAGCCAACCCCCCAAACGCGCATGATAGCCGCGTCAGTTCCGGCCACGTGTCAGGCGCGGCACGATAAGCATCAACCTGCCATGACTCCGACTGCCTCTAACAGCGCCTTGCCAAACGGTGTGACTGCAAATGCAACCAACCGTGAGATTGTGCCGCGACCCAGGGGAACCTCTTGATACTCTCGCTCTAATGCACCAAAGTTTGCCAATATATGGATGACCATCTGCTGGATTGAACCGTGCAACAACATCTGCGCGCTATCTACTTGTGCCCCCCACTTCAGCCCGGTCTCCCTGATAAGCCCGTTCGCAAACTCCTCAAACTCTATTCGCTCCCCCACTGGCAAGCCACGCAGACGGGCCAATACAGCCTGTTGAAATCCCTTCGGCAGACTCTCTCCCATGCCCTCAAACGGATATGCGACCAGCCAGTTCACCTGGTACCACCAGACTATCAGCAAGAACGACACTTGCAGCAAAGGGTCCATACTGAGAAAGCTCTCTCCATACGCTGTAACCCTCCAGGGTTGCCCCGGTGCCGTTACCACCAGTCCTGCCACCTCAGCCAGAATATGCAGGAAGTACAGAGACCACACATCTGTCTCGCTCCGAAGCCGGTACACCCGATCCCCTATCTTTTGATCCAGTTCAGGAGGATTGACGAATTGTTGCGTCACTGCGCGCACCGCCTTCAATGGCAGATTCCCCGTGCTCTGTGTGCCAACAATCTTGTTCTCCCGCACATATTGAAGCAGCGTTACCATATCCCGGCGAAGGGGCAGCTCTACAGCCCGCTGAATCATGTCGGGGTGGCAGTATTCCTCGATCCATCTCGCAAGACGCGCTCGCGCGGATCCTACATTACCTCTTCTCATCATCATCTCCTCCTTTGCTCTGCGCATTGCTGCGCCTGACATCTATTGCCAGCAACCGTCTACCCTACACCCTCCTGCCCGTCAGAAACGCCCGCCCCAAGATGAGCAGCCAGCTCGATGAACGATCAGCGATCAGCGATCAGCGATTAGCGATAAGCGATTAGCGATTGGCGAGACGCGACCAGCGCTGCTTCCACCTGGGCGCGCGTTTCCTCCAGGCTGCAGTCCGTGTCGATGACCACGTCGGCGCGGGCGATCTTGTC
>DAOTYD010000058.1:0-28933 GCA_034435295.1 Anaerolineae bacterium
CTCTCTCCCCCTCTCCTTGTCTCCCCCTCTCCCTGTCCCCTTCTTCCTGTTTTCAGGCGTTTTGGTATAATACAGCATCGAACCCGGCGGTAAAAGGGGAAAAACCATGCTGCAAGCCACCCTGCCGATCCAACTACCGGTCTTTGAAGGGCCGCTCGACCTGCTGCTCCAGCTCATCGAGCGGGAAGAGCTGGACATCACGGTCATCTCGCTGGCGCAGGTGACCGACCAGTACCTGGCGATCATCGAAGAGATGGGGCGGCGGGGACTGGCTGACCTGACCGCCTTCCTGGTCGTTGCGGCCAAACTGATGTGGATCAAGAGCCGCGTTCTGCTGCCCGACTATCGGCCCACAACGGGCGAGGCAGAGGATGTCGCTGCCGACCTGGTAGGCCAGTTGGAAGCCTACCGGCGCTTCAAAGAGATCGCTCAGGAACTGGCCCGCCGCCAGGAAGAGGGGCTGCAGGCGCACGTCCGCGTCACGCCGCCGCGCGTCGCTTCGACCTGGTACGATCTGGAGGGCGTGACACTCGACGCGCTGCTGGCCGCCGCGCAGGAGGCGCTGAACGCCAGGCCAGCCGAACCGGTCAACAATGTCATCGCCCCGATCACGATCACGGTCGACGAGCAGATTGCCGCCATCCACGCGCACCTGGCCCGCCAGCCGCGCATCCGCTTCGACCAGGTCCTCTCCAGCGCGTCGAGCCGCGTGGAGGTGATCGTCACGCTGCTGGCCGTGCTGGAGCTGATCAAGCAAGACCGCGTGCGCGTGCGGCAGGAGGGCCTGTTCGGTCCCATTTTTATCGAGAAGCGCGAGCGCGACGAGCTTCCAGAGCCAGCGCCAGCATAGCCCCCAGGCTGTCGATGAGCACGTCGCTCAGGCGGGGATTGCGCCCCGGCACAAAGGCCTGGTGCAGCTCGTCAGAGCAGGCGTAGAGAACCGTCAGCGCCAGGCTGAACAGCCGCAGACGACTCGATGAAGGCCCCTCGCCGCGCAGCGCGCGCAGGTAGAGCCAGGCCAATACCCCAAAGGCAACAGCATGGGCGCCCTTTTTGAGCAGCGCATCGAACAGCGCGCCCGGCGCGTGCGGCAGGTCCGGCTGAGCCGAGAGGGCAAAGATCAGCCCCATCCAGGCCAAAGGGGGCAGCCAGCGCCACAGCGCCTGTCTCATACGCCGTAGGCCCGCTCGACAGTCTCCGCCAGTCGTTCCCAGGCCAGGCGTCCCTGGACATCCTGCGCGGCGGCGCGGCCCAGCCGCTCGCGCAGCGGCGCGTCTTCGAGCAGACGGACCACCGCCCCGGCAAAGCCGGCAACGTCCCCCGCTTCGACCAGCCAGCCCGTCTCGCCGTGGCGCAGCGTCTGGGCGATCTCGCCGACCGCCTCGGCGACGATGGGAATGCCGGCAGCTGCCAGCTCGACCAGCTTGGCCGGGCATTTGGTGCGGTTGATCAGGGTATCGTCAAAGGGATAGATCGCCAGATGAGCGCGGGCGAAATGGCGCGCCAGCTCCTCCGGCGCCCAGCCGGCGTACTCGATGGCCTCCGTCAACCTGTTCTGCCGCGCCAGTTCGAGCAGGCGCTCCTCCTCCCCAAACAGCCCCTCGCCGACAACCAACAGGCGGGCGGCAGGCATCGCCCGGCGGACGCGCTGCAGCAGATCGACCACGCGCTCAACGGGGAACTCGAAGAAACGCGTGTAGAGGAGAATGGTCGGCGGCGGAGGCGGCGCGACGCGCGGTCCAGCGTCGACGGGCGAGATGCCATTGGGCACATACAAGACGCGGTCAGGAGGCACGCCCAGCGCCCAGACCAGGCTTTGCAGCGTCCGGCTGGCAACAGTGACGGCGTCGGCGTGGGTCAGCCCCCAGCGCTCCTGCCAGGCAAAGAAGCGGCGCTGGGCAGGCGAATAGGGGGCCAGTTCGTTCCAGCCGCCGGGGCCTTCCCAATCGTCCGTATCGACCACCAGGCGGGGGCGGCGCGGGCGGCGCCAGAGCAACCAGTGAACCAGTCCGCTGTAGGCTTTGGGCTTGAAGAGGTGGACCACGTCAGGCTGGCAGTTCAGAGCGCGACGGGCCAGCCTGAGCGCGGTCAGCAGGTGAAACAGGAGTGGGACCCGCGCCGGCAGGGCGATGTTCTCGACCGTCACGCCGTCCTCTTCCCAACGACGGCCGGCGTCTTCCGGGTTCTGCCAGGGCGGCATGAGCAGCACAACCTGGTGACCGCGTCGGGCGAGCGCCCTGGCCAGCGGCAGGGCGCGGGCGCTCATCGTCCCCCGCGGCCGCAGGCCAAAAGGGCCAACCATAACGATGCGCAGCGTATCCATCAGCACAAGTATACAGGAATCACTGTGGGCGGGCAATCGCTTATCGCTTATCGCTTATCGCTTATCGCGTAGGGTGTCTGTCATATTTTTGCGTCCCCATGTCATTCTGACACCCTATTGCGTATCGCGATTCGTGTCAATCCACGGTTTGGGGTATACTATCAACCATGCGACAGCGTTCCTCAGCCGTGTACTCAACCCAGGCGGACTGGCGGCCCTGTCCGCGCTGTGGACGCCGCCCGTGCCGTTGCCCGCAGGTGCGCAGCCTGCCGCCAGAACAGCAGGAGGCCCACATCCGCCGCGAGACCAAGGGGCGCGGCGGCAAGACCGTGACCGTGGTGCGCAACCTGCGCCTCTCGCCGGACGACCTGAAGGCGCTGGGCAGGCACCTGCGCCAGGCCTGCGGCAGCGGCGGCACGGTCAAGGACGGCGAGATCGAAATCCAGGGCGACCATCGTGAGCGGGTCAAAGCAGCGCTGGAAGAGCTGGGCTACAGGGTCAAACTGACAGGAGGATAGGGGGCCGCTACGGCAGGGCTCCTTCCAGTTGAAGCAGCCAGCGCTTGGTGGCCAGTCCGCCGCCGTAACCGCCCAGGCTGCCGTCGCTGGCGACCACGCGGTGGCAGGGGATCACGATAGGGATGGGATTGCGCGCCAGCGCCTGACCGACGGCGCGGCTGGCCTGCGGTTTGCCCACCGCGCGGGCTACCTGGCCGTAGGTCCACACCGTGCCGGCGGGGATATTGCAGGTAGCCTGCAACACGCTGGTCTGGAAAGGGGTCAGGCGGCGCAGGTCGAGAGCGAGGTCAAAATCGCGGCGCTCTCCGGCAAAGTAAGCGCGCAACTGGGCGGCGACGGGGGCCAGAGCAGCCGCATCGCGCCTGGCGTCTGTCAGCGGACCGGGCAAATCCTCCTGGCTCAAGCCAATGGCGCACAGGCCCGCCTGGCTGGCGACCAGGTAAAGCGGTCCCAGCGGCGATTCGATCACATCCCAAAGCAGTAAATCGATGCTGTCCATATCTCCTCACAGTTTCCTGCCAGAAAACGGCTGACGAGGGCAGGGGGTTACGCCTATTGTACTCCTCCGGCGAGGATTCACAAACCGCGTCTCGCCCGGGTGTTCTGCTCCCGCCGGGTCTGTGACCCGGCAGGCCCCACCGGCGGGGGTCACAGACCCCCGCCGGGCAGGGGATGCCCCCACGGTGACATTCTGCTGCGAACACCCCCAGCACCCTCTCCTTGTCATCCCCTCAAAAGCGAATAGAATACAGCCACAGTAACCTCAGGAGAGAGATCGCATGGACCGATACCGCATCCAACCGGGCAGCCAGGTCGATCTGAGCCAGTGGGATCCGCGCGACCAGAGCGCCTTTCCGGCCGGCAAGAAGGAAGCCGAAAAAGTCCTGGACGACCTCAACAGGCAGTTGGAGACGCTGCAAGAGATGCTCTACGCCGAAGGCAAGCACAAACTGCTGGTCGTGCTCCAGGCCATGGACACGGGCGGCAAGGACGGCGTCATCCGCCACGTCTTTGACGGCGTCAACCCGCAGGGGGTCAAGGTGGCCAGCTTCAAAGTGCCCACCGCCGAAGAGCTGGCCCACGACTACCTCTGGCGCATCCACAAGCACACCCCCGGCAAGGGCGAGATCGTCATCTTCAACCGCAGCCACTATGAGGACGTGCTGGTCGTGCGCGTCCATAACCTGGTGCCGCCGGAGGTGTGGAGCCGCCGCTATGACCAGATCAACAATTTCGAGCAACTGTTGGCCGAGGAAGGGACAACGATCCGCAAGTTCTTCCTCCACATCAGCCCGGAAGAGCAGAAAGCGCGCCTCCAGGCCCGCCTCGACGAGCCGGACAAGCGCTGGAAGTTTTGCCTCGGCGACCTGAAAGAGCGCAGGCTGTGGCCGGAGTACATGCGCGCCTACGAGGACGTCCTCAGCCGGACGAGCACCGACTGGGCGCCCTGGTACGTCGTGCCGGCCGACCGCAAGTGGTACCGCAACCTGGTCGTGGCCTCCATTCTGGTCGAGACGCTGGAAGGGCTGAACATGCGCTATCCCGAGCCGGAGGAGAACCTGGAGGGCATAGTCATCGAGTGACCGCTACTGTGCGCGTCCTGTTGATCGAGCCGTACTGCGGCGGCAGCCATCGCGCCTGGGCCGAAGGGTACGCCCGCCATAGCCGCCACCAGGTCGACCTGCTGACCCTGCCGGCCCGCTTCTGGAAATGGCGCATGGAGGGCGCCGCCGCCACGCTGGCCGAAGAGGCCGCACGTCTGCCAGAGCGCCCGGACGTGCTGCTGGTCACCGACATGCTCAACCTGCCTGCCTTCCTGGGGCTGACCCGCCGCTACCTGGGCGACATACCCGCCGTGCTCTACTGCCACGAAAACCAGCTCACTTACCCCTTCCCGCCCGGCGAAAAGCGCGACCTGACCTACGGCCTGATCAACTGGCTGTCGATGCTCGCCGCCGACCGCGTGCTGTTCAACTCGCACTACCACCAGGCTGCCTGGTTTGACGAGCTGCCCCGCCTGCTCAAGCACTTTCCCGACTATACCCACCTCCACCGCATCGCCGAGGTGCAAGCCAAATCGTCCGTCCTGCCGGTCGGCTGCGACCTGCACCGCTTCGACCAGGCGCCAGAGGAGCGCCAGGCAGACGCTCCGCCGCTGATCCTGTGGAACCAGCGCTGGGAATACGACAAAGACCCGGTGACCTTCTTCCGCGCGCTGGACGCGCTGGCGCAGGAGGGCGTCGCTTTCCGCGTGGCGCTGGCAGGGGAAAACGTGCGCCAGGAGCCGCACGAGTTCATCGCCGCCAGAGAGCGGCTGGGAGAGCGCGTCGTCCACTACGGCCACGCCAGCCGGCAGGCGTATGCTCGCCTGCTGCGCCAGGCCGACGTCGTCGTCAGCACGGCCATCCACGAGTTCTTTGGCGTCGCCATCGTCGAGGCGATCTACTGCGGCTGCTTCCCGGTCCTGCCGCAGCGACTCTCCTATCCCGAACTGATCCCCCCCACCCTGCACGAGCGCTGTCTCTACAACGACTGGGAAGGACTGCTGGCGCGCCTGCGTCGGGTGCTGCTTCACCCTCAGCAGACGCGTCAGGACGCCCAGACGCTGCGGGAGAGCGTGGCCCGCTTCGATTGGGGTGTGATGGCTCCGGTCTATGACACCGTGGTGGAGGAAACAGTCGGACGATCAGGCGAATCCCTCCGCCGCAGCAGGTGTGGAGCACCAAGCCCCTCTACCCCAAACTGTAGCTGAAATAGGTCGTCTGGCAGGGCCGGCCGCGGCCGATCCACGCCCGCAGATGGTTCACCTCGATGATGATGCTGAACACCGTCACCGACTCGTTGCCGTGCTTGCAGATCGAGACCGGATAGTTGGCGTGATCGGCCAACAGTTCCTGGAAGCGCTGCACAGAGAGATGCCCATAATTCTCCCGCAGCAGCCGCATGGCGCGGTTGTGGCGGACGATCGAATCGCCCATCTCTCCCGGCGCAGCCTCAAAGCGTCGCATCGACGGGCTGACATAGTGGTTGGCGTGCGCCAGGATGTTCTCCTCGATATAGATCGGCTCGCAGTCGGTCGCCGAACCCTCCATGCTGTACACTTCGCCGCTGGCATCGGCGACGATGTTGTTATAGCTCGACGCACGCTGAGGAAGGAGACAGGCATCCAGCGCCTGGCCCAGCCGCCGCGCCGCCAGAATGGCGCGGACAATCAGGACGCGCGGCACACCGGGACGAACGTCGTTGGCGGTGACCTCGTTGCCCGTAAGGGCGATCCCGGCAGCGTTGAAGCCGACGCTGAGGCCCAGTCCGCCCGGCGAGACGGCCAGAAACTCGGGCTCGTCCCCTGCGCGCACCTTGAGGATGACCAGGTGCTCTTCCAGCGCCGCGTCGAGGTCGTTGGTGTGGGCCAGCAGGGTCGAGCCGTCCGCCGTGGCCGGTCCGCGGGCCGCGAAATCGGTGCAACCGCGCCACAGCGCCTGCTCCCACAACTCCTCACAGCTCGCGGCAAAAACGTCGAGAAAAGGCAACGCCGCGCCCTCGGCGATCCCCTCCAGCTCTTCCACATACTGCGGATAGACAGGGCGCGTCGCCTCGAGGAAGAGCGACGCTTTGCGCAGCACCGCTTCCCAGTCGGCGCCCGGCCCCGCTTCTTTGCGCGCCTGGGCGACGATCTGCTGCAGCGAAAGGCAGCAGGCCTCGCCGATCTGCTGGCCCACCTGGCGGTGCGTGCCGCGCACTTCCAGCATGCGAATGGCCGTTTCCGTCATCGTCCCACCTCCCTGGAGCCATTTCGCGGGCATTATAGCACAGCACAGACATCCGCACACAAACCATCGGGGAGAGCATATCAGATTGGGGACATGCCGCGAGGGTTCAGGAGAAAAGCGAAAGCCGCGAAGCGTTCGGAGGAGCGCGGGCGGGGACACCCTGGGAGCGCAGACGCCCCGTCCGCGCTGCCGGGCAGGCGGGGACGCCCGCGACCCCAGGAAAGTCCAGCAGGACACCTGCAAGCAGTTGTCCTACAGCAACAATTTGACGCGAAAAGACCGCTGCGTTATAATGTTTGCAGGCCTCTGGACCGTTCCAAAAATGACTACCGGCAAAAGAAGCCTGAGCAGCATCCTGCTCGCGCTGCTCTGGTCAGCGGCAGCGCCGCTTCGACCTGCAACAGCCACCGCCCCCAGCTCCAGCCCCGTTTTGCTTTCCTCCACTGCCTCTGGTCTGACCCTGCGCTGGGAATCGCCTGAGCTGGAACGCGCGTCGCCAGATGAGCTTGCCGCTGCCGGCTGGCTGTTTGCCGGGCAAGGTGACGGGCCAGCGCTGCCCTACGCCACGGCTCTTGTTGTTCTCCCACCTGCCGGCGCTGTGACGCTGACGGTCAACGTGCTTGCCGAGACAACGCGCACCCTCTCCGCCCCGCTGACGCCGCAGACACCTCCAGAGCCTATGCCCCTGGGGGAAAGGCCACAGCCGCCTCCCTTCGGCGTCACGTTGACCGGCCTGGGCCGCCTGCGCGGCGTGCGCCTGGCCCAGCTCACCTTCGCCCCCCTGCGCTATGATCCTGCCACCCTGCGCCTGACCCGCCTGGACGCGGTCGAGGTCACGCTGCGCTTTGCCCAACCGCCGCGCGCAGCGGGCGCCATCGACCCCTTCCACGCTGCGCTGCGCCCGCTGGTGCTCAATCCCCACCTGCTGGCAGGATACCCCCAACAGGCGCCCTCCAGCCAGGCTGCCCGCACTCCCTCTCCTCCCACCGCCCAGTTTCGCCTGCGGACGCGCGGCCTCTACGCGCTGAGCTGGAGCACCCTCCAGGCTGCCGGCGTCGTCACCGCCACCTCCGACCCGGCCCGCGTGCGGCTCTATCGCCCTGCCACGGCCACCGAACTGGCCCTGCTTTGGGACGCCGCCGGACAGCGTTTCTTGTTCTACGCCGACCCCCAGCCCACCCGCTGGGCAGACCACGAGACGTACCGCGCCGTCTATGGCGACACCCCTGGCCTGCGCATGGCCAGCTACACCCCCGAAACGACCACGCTTCCCGCTGGCGTTGCCTGGGCCGAGGCGTTCGCCGGGGAACAACACGCCTACGACTCTCTCTACCCCTCCCCCCGCGACGGCGACCACTGGTACTGGCGCTGCCTGGAGCGCCCCGCCTCCGCCGCCTGCCCCAGCGCCGCCGATTTTAACCTGACCCTGCGCACGCCGCAGACAGGCAGCCCCACGGCGACGC
The DNA here is from genome assembly GCA_034435295.1 of Anaerolineae bacterium. Classification (GTDB taxonomy): domain Bacteria; phylum Chloroflexota; class Anaerolineae; order B4-G1; family DUEL01; genus DAOTYD01. The sequence goes on from DAOTYD010000058.1 coordinate 8,075, forward strand.
TGACCCTCTGGTTGCAAGGCTATACCGACGTGGCCGCCAATCCCGACCATCGCGTCGCCGTCAGCGTCAACGGCATCGGCGTCGGCCAGGTGACCTGGAACGGGCGCGTGGGCCAGACCGCCCAGGTGACCGTGCCGTCGAGCGCCCTGCGCGTCGGCGCCAACACGGTGCGGCTGACGCTGCCCGGCCTGCCCGGCGTCGCCATCGAAGGGGTCTGGGTCGACGCGCTGGCGCTGCGCTATCCGCTGGCGGCCACCAGCAGCGCCCGCCTGCGCTTCAGCGGCCAGGCCGAACCGCGCTGCTACACCGTCGAAGGCCTCACCGATGCGCTCCTCTTCGACGTGAGCAACCCTGACGCGCCCATCCGCCTGCCACCCGGCATGCCCCTCTGCGACGACCGCCCCGGTCCGCACACCTACTTTGCCCTGCAGCCTGCGGCGATCCAGGCCCTCACCACCTGGTCGCCCCTGGCAGAGCTGGAGGAGCCGCCTGGCGCGGCCTATCTGGCGCTGGCGCCCGCTGCCCTGCTCTCCACGCTTGCGCCCCTGCTCGACTTTCACGCCGCGCACGGCCTGAGCACCTTTGCCGCCTCCACCGAGGCGATCTATGACCTCTACGGCGACGGGCGCATGGACCCCCAGGCGCTGCGCGATTTCATCGCCCACGCCTATGCCACGTGGACGCCGCGCCCGCTCTACGTGTTGTTGGTGGGCGACGGGACCTGGGACCCGCTTGATCATCTCGGCACCGGCTCACCCACCCTCCTGCCGCCCTACCTGGCCTATGTCGATCCCTGGCTGGGCGAGATTCCCGTCGACAATCGCTACGTGGCCGTGGACGGCAACGACAACCTGCCCGATATGGCAGTGGGGCGGCTGCCCGTCAACTCGCCCGCCGAGCTGGAAGCGGTCATTGCCAAGATCGTCGCCTACAGCCAGACGCCCTTCCCCGGCGAGTGGAACTCACGTCACGTCTTTGTCGCCGATGACCCCGACCCTGCCGGCAACTTTCCCGCCGAGGCCGAGGGGATCACCGCCCTGGTTCCCCTTACCCACACCGTCACGCGCCTCTATTGCAGCGACGATCCAGACGACCCCACCGCCTGCGCCAACCTGTCTCAGGTGCGCGCCCAGCTCGTGGGGGAATGGAACCAGGGCGCGCTGGTGCTGAACTGGGTAGGGCACAGCGCCTTCCAGCAGTGGGAGCACGGGCGGCTCTTCCATACCGACGACCTGCCCGCTCTGCCCCGCGTGCCACGCTATTCACTGCTCCTTTCGATGAGCTGTTTTACCGGCCACTTTGCTCACCCCGACCCCTACATGACCTCGATGGACGAGGCGCTGGTGCGGCTGCCGCAGGCGGGCGCCATCGCCGCTTATGGCAACAGCGGGCTGGGGTTGGGCAGCTCGCAGACCCCCCTGCACCGCGCCTTTTACCTGAGCGCCCTGGGCGAGAACCCCGCCCCTCCCGGCGTTGCGGCCAGCGTCGCCAAAGCCGCCGTCGCCGGCGGGGCAAACCGCCACCTGGTCGACAGCTACCACTTCTTTGGCGATCCGGCCCTGCCTTTGCAGTGGCAGGTGCGGCCGTGGAGCGCACATCTCTACCTGCCACTGGCTGCGTGCCGCCACTGACGCTTTGTGCTGCTCGTAATGTGTGTTGTAATCTTACGACAGTAAGGTAATACCAGGGTAATGACTGAATGGCAAAAAGACCAATGAACAAGAGACTCTCTATCCGTTTCCTGCTGGCCCTTGCCCTGCTGACGTTGCTCGGCTCATGGGGACTGGTCCAGGCAGCGCCCGTCGCTGCCGGCATCACGCCGACGCCCACGCCTACCGTCACGCCTACCCCCACGGCCACCCCTACAGCGACGCCCGTGCCGCCCACAGAGGAGCCTCCTCCTCCTCCGCCTTCTCCAACGCCCACGGAGGAACTGCTGCTGCCCGAAACCGGCAGCACTTCCTCCATCTGGCTGTTGGCGTCTGGAGTGAGCATGCTGGCGCTCGGCTGCGCGGCAGGCGCAGCGCTCTGGCGCTGGCGTCAGCGGCCCACCCCGCATTGACCGATACGGCGAGGGGCTGCAATCCAGGTGAGCAGGGCCGCAGCAATGCGACAGCGTTGTGCTGCCTGGCCGCTGCAAGGGCCTGCTGCCGCTTGCAGCAAGTTTGCTTTGTTGTCAGGAGGGAATCATGAAGACACTGCGCTTTTTCGTCGGATTTTCGATGTTGTTGGGATTGATCTCATCAGCTCTCCCCGCCGCTGCGGCGCCGGCGCCAGCGACGCCACCAGCGCCTGCCTCGACAGCGCTCCTGCCAGTATGGCTGGACGGACCAGCCACGGCGGACGCCGCCGCGCCAGCCACGCCCGAACTGCTCCCGCCGTGGCTGGCTGAGCCGCCTGCCGCGGCGCCGCCTCCCCCTCCGCCGACGGCGCTCCCGGACTGGTTCGCCACGGCGTCGCTGCCGGCGGGCAACGCAGAGCGCCACGAGCCAGCCCCTTCTGGCCCTGGCCTGCGCTCTGTCTCCTCCGCCAACCTGCACGTCTATGGCCCCACCACCGCCAATGTCTGCGACACCGTCACCTACACCGTGGTCTTTACCAACGACGCCACCCCGGCGACCAACGTGCAGGTCGTCAGCGCTATGCCCTATCCCTACAGCCCCAGTCCCCAGTCGTGCGGGCCGTTCAACATGGCACCCAACCAGGTACAGAGTTGCGTCTTTGCCTTTGCCGGCGGCTGCGCCGCCGTATCCGGGCAAAACGTCGTCACGTTGACCCAGGACGGCGGCCCCACCATCGTCCGCTACACCGACCTGGTGGTCAACCCCGGCGCCATCACCGTGCGCAAGGAGCCGACCGTGATCCCCGCTTACCTGGAAGACGTGGTCACGTGGACGATCTATGTGGAGAACACCGGCTACGGCAATGTCACCAACGTTGTGCTCACCGACGTCCTGGGCAGCGGCCTGGCTTACGTCAGCGGCCTGACCACGACCTACATCTCCAGCATGACCGTGGGCCAGGTGCTGACCTTTCCCGTCTCCGCCCAGGTGGTGGGCTGCTCCGAACTGGCCAACGTGGTCACCGGCACCTGGGGCTGCAACGGCACCACCTGCCTGACGCCACAGACCGCCATCGGCTCGATCGACCTGCAGATGCGTAACCCCAACCTCTCCTATGTCCTGCCCACCTTCGACGTGCCCTACTGTACCGGCGAGCAGGTCTTTACCATTCCCCTCACCAACAGCGGCGACGGCACGGCCTATTCCACCACGCTGACCACCGACCTCTCCCCCTTCATCGTGACCACAGCGCCGGGGGTGAGCTATAGCGGCGGCGCGTTCCACCTGCCGCCCATCTTGCCCGCCGAGACCTATAACCTCGTCTTTACCCTCACCCTTCCCACCAGTCCCTGTGCCACGCCCACGAGCGGCAACTTTAACTTTGAGCTGCTCTATTACGACCGCTGCGACAACCCCTACTACACGCCGCCGCAAAACGCCGGCTGGCAACTGACCAACGTCCCCGGCGACATCAACCTGAGCAAATCCATGCCCCCTGAGGTCTATCGCGGGCAGACGGTCACGGCGACGATCAACGTCGACATCACCGGCATCAGCGGGACCGTCATCGTCACCGATACGGTTCCCCCCGGCTGGACCGTCATCGACACCGGCGGCGGCGTCTCGTTCACCGTGGGGGGAACCACCTACATCACCTGGGAACTCTCGGCCTCCACAACCCTGACCGTCGTCCTGCTCACTCCAGACAGCAACGCCGGCGGCTGCGCCTACTGCGGCACGCAGATGACCAATGTCGTTGCAGCACTGGGCACAGACTGCCAGAACTGCGCGCGCCAGGCGACCGCCAACGCCAGCGTCTACATCCAGTGCGACGAGGGCGTCTCATCGGACAAGCAGGTCTCTGCCCCGCTGGTGCCCTGTTCCGACGAGACGTTTGCCTACACCAACACCTACAGCTTTGCCAGCTCTTGGACGGTCACCCCCGCCTGGGGCGGGCTGCTCTTTACCGAGACGCTGCCCTATCAGACCTATGTGAGCGGCACGGCCTGGGTGTGGGTCTCCAACGGCGCGACCGGCTGCCTGGCGACATTCAGCGAGACGATCGTCAACGGCATGCTGGTCATTTCCAACATCAGCCCGACGTGCGCCGTTGACCTGCCCGGCGCGACGATGCAGATCGGCTACCAGACCCGCGTCGGCGAACCGTCAGCCTGCTCCGATGCACGCTGGTACGACTGGTCATACCTGGACCTGGGCGTGACGGGCAACGACGCCTGCGCTGCGGATGGCATCCTGGAGGAGGGCGTCTTTGTCGAAACGCACGCCCCGCAGATGCGCCTGAGCCTCAGCGGCCTGCCGCCAGTCGTCTCGAACTGTGGCACCTACACCGTGACGCTGACCGCCGAGCGGACAACGCCGGACATTGCCGCCTACGACGCCGTCATCGACCTGGTGACCGATACCTTTGCGGTCATCACCGTGTTGGGCTTTGGCGGCGTCACGCCGATCCTGACCGAGACCAACAACAGCGGCTACCACTGGTACTATGGCGATGCCTTCTCCTCGGCGCTCACGGCGACGGTCTATTTGCACGTGCAACTGCGCTGCACCGATGCCGCACCGTTCCAGGCCACACTCTACTATGACAACCTCTGCGCCAATGATGAAGTGTATCGCCAGCGCTGTTCCGCAGGCGGCAACCTGGGCAACCCGCTGGTCGCGCCATGTGCGCCAATTCTGACCAAGTTCCCAGAGGTCATCTATGCCACGTCCGATTTCGTGCGCTGGTCGCTGACCGTCTTCAATTCCGGCGCCGGCCCCGCCTACAACGTCGTGCTGACCGACACCCTCGGCAGCGGTCTGCGCTATGTCAGTTCGACTATCACCTCGACGCAGGGTTCGGTCGCCGGCGTGGTGCCCCTGACCTCGTCCCAGCACGTCACGTGGACGTTGCCGGTGATCCAGCCCAAGGAGCGCGTCGTCATCATCTACGAGGCCGAGATCATTGGCTGTGACGATCTGACCAACGTCTTTGCCGGTCAGCAGGGTTGCCTGGGCCAGACCTGCCAGGGGGGCTGCGCTGCCACTTCCCACGTCGAATTGCCGCCCACTGTGCTGCTCAACACCAACCAGTTCGTCAGCCCCATCGACACGTGTTATACCCGCACCGTCACAGTGACCGTGCGTAACGCCGGCCTGCTCAGCGTCTATACGGCTACGGTAACGGAAACGCTGCCGCCAGGCCTCTACTACGTCCCCGGCACCACCCAGGTCAGCACGGACACGATCAACTGGCAGGCCGGGCCCGATCCCACCATCAACGGGCAGCAGCTTTCGTGGGGGCCGGCCAGCGGCGCGCCGCTCTCCTCGTGGATGGCGCGCATCCGCCCCTACGAGACGGTCTATATCCGCTTCCAGACCACCGCCTCCTGCCCCTTTGCCGGGGGACAGATCCGCGTCCAGACCGGCTATCTCGACCCCTGCGGCACACCCCACCTGACGCAGGCTTCGACATACCTGATGCAGTCGCGCGCGCCGCAACTGACCTTTGTCAAGGTCGGCCAGCACCTCACCCGCACCCACCCCTCGCCGGAACTCGTCTATGCCGAGCCGGGGGAGACAGTGGTATGGACCATCACCGTGGCCAACGCCGGCAACACCTCGCCGGCAACCAACGTCGTCGTCACCGACATTCTGCCCTACAACGCCGGCTTCCTGACAGCGACGCCGGGCTATGGCCTGAGCGCACCCGCCCCCGGCACGCTGGGCGGCGTGGTCTCGTGGACCGTCGGCCTGGTCAACCCCGGCCAGACCATCGTGCTCACCGTGACCAGCGTCGTCAGCCAGCCGGAGGGCTGCGACCCCGTGGACACGCAGAACCTGGCCCGCCTCTCGTGGGGCTGCGACGACGGTTGCCGCTTCACGATGCAGGACGATGCCTACCTGCGCACCGTCCCGGTCTTTGAAGCCATCGGCCTGAGCGCCGACGCCGGGCCGCGCACGCTCAACCAGTGCGGCGGCGTGCTGACTATTACGCTGTTCAACGCCGGCCCCCCCGCCTATGACGTCGTCCTCACCGACACACTACCCAGCGGCTTTGTCTACAGCGACACGCTCAATGCCAGCACATGGCCTGCTACCATCACCGATCTGGGACAGATCGTCGTCTACACCTGGCCGGTGCTGCCCAGTGGCATGACCACCCTCGTCTTCCGCGTGCGCAATGCCACAGGCAGCGGCAATAACTGCGCCTTGCCTTCTGGCAATAACATCATCCAGGTGCGCTATGACGACGATATCCCCGATTGTCTCACCAGCGGCCCTTACACCGAGAACGTCTCCTACGCCATCAGCATCGTCAGCCCCGTCCTGACCATCAACAAAACCCCGCCCAGCCAGACAGTCAACGTGGGCGAGCCGGTGACATGGACGCTGACGGTGCAGAACACCGGCACGGGCATGGCCTACAACGTCGTCGTCACCGACGTGGCCGGGAATAGCTATGTCAACGTGAACGCCACGGCTGGCTCGGACGGCGCTGTGCCCATCATTGCCGGCAACGCCATCACCTGGTTCCCCAATCCGATCCCGGCTGGCGGCACGTGGACCGCGCAGGTGACGGCCGTGCTGACCGACACGGGCGACAACGTCAACCGCGCCTGGGTGCGCGGCGGCTGCGACACGGGCTGCGTCAGCAGCCGCGACGATGACGACGCCCACACCACGCTGCTGCAGACGTTCGCCAAGACGCCGGAGGTCCAGACCGGCACCATCGGCAGCCTGGTCGTTTTCTACCTGGAAGCGACGCTGACCGACTGGGACGCGCTCTACGAAAATCTCGCGCTGACCGATGCGCTGCCGGCAGGATTGGGCTATGTCTCTGCCGTGCTGACCTACACCTACGACATGGACGGCAGCGACGGCGGGCCGTTCGGCCCCGTCGTGATCCCGCCCAGCAGTGCCCCCACACCGCCAGGGACCGGCAACGTCGTCTGGAATCTGGGCAACGTCTCCGGCACGATCCAGATCAACGGCGTCATCACTGCCGTTATCCTGAACATCCCCTCTAACTACGAGGGCGTGCGCCTGACCAACCTCTTCCGCATGACCTACACCGACGACGGCATCCCCTATCAGTACGAGGACACGGCCGCCGTGGACATCCTGGAACCGCTGCTGCACCTGGGCAAGACCTATATCACGCCTTCGGGCTGCACAGCCACCCTGCTGGAAGAAAACTTTAACGACGGCGTCGCCAACGGCTGGGTGGCCAGCAGCGGCACCTGGAACGTTACCCAGGGCGAATACCGCACGGCATCCAACAACGCCGCCCGCTTTGCCGGCGATCTCACCTGGACCGACTACAGCTTCAGCGCCATGCTGCGCAGCGACGCTACCGGCACCGCGCGCTCGCGGCCCGGCCTCTACGTGCGCTATACCAACAGCAACAACTATCTGCGCCTGTACTGGACCAGCAACACCAACCTGCGCCTGGAGCAGCGTGTAGGAGGCGTAACCACTCAGTTACGCAATGACAACTATCCCTTGACGACGAACCGCTGGTTCCACTTTGAGGTGCGGGTGGTGGGCAACGTTGTCTCGATCTGGATCGACGGCCTGCCGCTGGGAACACCCGTACCATTCAACGCGGCGCTGGCTGCAGGCCGCATCGGTCTGCACAACAACTTTGCCTCGGGCACAGGCACAGCCATCTCCCGTTTTGACGACATCCTGGTCACCCGCATGGGCAACATGGCCTGCACTGTGGGAGCCAACGACCTGGTCACCTACACCCTCACCATCTCTAACCAGGCCCGTATACCCGCCTATGACCTGGTCGTCGTCGATGTCATCCCTGCCGGGACAAGTCTGTTCACCTACACCATGACCAGCAACGATCCCACCGCTGCCGTGGTGAGCCAACCCGCCCCCATCCCCGGCGCGACGGGCACCCTCGTCTGGCAGATCAACCACCTCACTCCCACCGCGCCTTTTGACCCGCTCAACCACACTTATATCAATCTGCAGGTCGTGCTCCAGGTATCGGATGGCATCACCGCCAACATCGTCCTGGCCAACCAGGCCTTCCTGGCCTATGACGGGCAGGAGGGCAATGGCCCGCTGAACATCGAACGCCCCTACAGCGGCGGCAGCCACTCGACGGCGATCCGCACGGTGAACGGCGGCATCGTCAAGACGGTCGCTTTCAGCCCGCCGCCCACCGCCACCCTGGGCACGGTCGTCGCCTACACCCTGATCGTTCCCGAGCCGCCGATCAGCGCCACGCTCTACAACGTCACCGTCTCTGATACGCTCGACAGCCGCCTGGAAATCCGGTCCGTCGCCGTAAGCGGCGGAACAGGCGGCCTGCCCGCCTGGAGCGGCCAGACGGTCACGGTGACCTTTGCCAGCATCCCGCACCACACCCAGGCCGTCATCACCATCACCGCGGTCATCTCCGACCCGCTGGGCGCAGCGGCGGGCGATGTCATCGCCAACACTGCGCAGATGATCCACGCCACGGCGCCGGTCACCATCAGCAACCCGGTCTCTACCGCAGTGGGCGAACCGCTGCTCGCGCTGGTCAAAACCAGCGATCCGCCCACCAGCAGCACCGTCGGCGCAGGCGACGTGATCACTTACCAGGTGACGATCACCAACCCTGGCAATCCCGCCGGCCCCGCCCCTGCCTATGACATCGTCTTGAGCGATACGCTGCCAGCCTATGCCAACGACGCCGCGCCGACCCTGCTCAGCATCACGCTGGACGGCTCGCCGGTGAACCCGGCGCTCTACAGCACCAGCTACGCGGGCGGGGTGTACACCATCGTCTTTACACCGACCTTTGCCTTCAGCATCCCCGTGGGGAGTGTCCTGGTGGTCCGCTATACGGCGACGGTCGATGCCGATGTCAGCGCCAGTGTGGACCTGACCAATACCGCCCAGGTCTCGTGGTCGAGCCTGCCCAGCGCGACGCCCGGCGACCGCGACTATGGACCGGCAGCAGATGACACCACACTGCACACCGTCGAGCCGACGATCCTCAAGACCGTCACCCCCATCACAGCCACCCTGGGCGACGTCATCACCTACTCCATCGCCGTCCCCGCCACCCCCCTCACTGCCACCCTCTACAACGTGGCGGTCACGGATCAACTGGACGGCCGCCTGCAACTGTTGACCGTCACCGACGGGCCGGACGGCAGCGTTCTCACCGCCGGCAACGCCTTCACCATCACCTATCCGTCCATCCCGGCCGGCCAGCAGCGCTTGATCACCGTCACCGCCATCCTCTCCAGTCCGCTGGGCGCGGTGGCAGGCGATGTGATCACCAACCTGGCCGTGCTGACCCATCAGAACGGCGGCCCCACGCCCTCCAACGAACCGCCCTTCACCGTCACCGAGCCAGCCCTGATCCTGGTCAAGGCCAGCGATCCGCCCACCAGCAGCACGGTGGGCGCCGGCGACAGGGTGACATACACGGTCCGCATCACCAACAGCTCTGGCGTCACCGTCAGCCCCGCCTTTGACCTGGTCTTTACCGACACGCTGCCGCTGTGGATGCGCAACGCCGCGCCGACGCTCCTGGCGGTGACGCTGGACGGAACGCCCGTCTCGACATACGTCACCGGCTACAACCCGACCACCGGCATCTTTACCGTCACCTTCTCTCCTGCCTTCTCTATCCCTGTCGGCAGCGTGCTGATGATCCAGTATGTGGCCACCGTGGACAGCAATATCCCGGCAGGGCTGGACCTGACCAACCAGGCGGAGGTCACCTACTCCAGCCTGCCTGGGCCGGTGGCGGGCGACCGGGACTATGGCCCCATCGGCGACACGACCACCGTCCATGCGGGCTACCCGGCGCTGGATATCGAAAAGTCTGCCCACCCCAGCCCGGTCGAGGCAGGCGCGCCCCTCACCTACACCCTGACCGTTGTCAACAACGGCGTCGTCTCAGCTACCGGCGTCGTCGTCACCGACGCCGTGCCGACCGGCACAACCTACCAGTCCTGCGGACCGCTGCCGTGCGGCGAGGCCAGCGGCGTCGTCTCGTGGACGCTGGGCACGCTCAACGTCGGCGAGACGCGCATCCTCACCATGCTCGTGCTGGTCGATGCGAACCTGCCAGACGGCAGCTTGCTGTTCAACAGCGCCTGGGTGACCTCGACAGAGGGCATCACCGACACCGACGACATCACCACGCCGGTCACCACCCGCGCCGACCTGGCCGTCGTCAAGAGCGACGACCCCGACCCGGTCGTCGCCGGCGAGACGCTCGTCTACACGCTGGTCTACACCAACTATGGCCCCTCCGACGCGCTGGGCGTCGTCGTCTCCGACACCCTGCCCGCTGAGGTCCTCTTTGTCGGCGCCAGCCCCGCCCCGGCGGGCGGCCCCAATCCGCTCGTCTGGAGCCTGGGCACCGTCCCCGCCGGCACGGGCGGCCAGATCGTGGTCACGGTGACCGTCCAGCCGTGGGTGACAGAGACGTTCACCAACGCCGTCGTCATCAACTCCCAGACGCCCGACGACAACCCCGGCAACAACGACGACGACGAGCCGACCGACGTCGAGACCCGCGCCGACCTGGCCGTCGTCAAGAGCGACGATCCCGACCCGGTCGTTGCCGGCGCGACGCTCGTCTACACGCTGGTCTACACCAACTATGGCCCTTCCGACGCGCTGGGCGTCGTTGTATCCGACACCCTGCCCGCCGAGGTCCTCTTTGTCGGCGCCAGCCCCGCCCCCACGGGCGGCCCCAATCCGCTCGTCTGGAACCTGGGCGCCGTCCCTGCTGGCACGGGCGGCCAGATCGTCGTCACGGTGACCGTCCAGCCGTGGGTCACCCAGACCTTTACCAACGCCGTCGTCATCGCCTCCCAGACGCCCGACGACAACCCCGGCAACAACGACGACGAGGAGCCGACCACACCGCTCATCCCTGGCCTGACGGTTGTCAAGACCGTCCTGCCGGGCGAGGCGGTGCCCAACATGCCGTTCACCTACGTCATCGTCATCACCAACACCGGCCAGGTGAGACTGGACCCGGTCACGTTGACGGACACGCTGCCCGGCCCTGACTTTCACTACATCGTCGGCAGCGCCACGCCGGTCGAGCCAACGGTCAACCCGCCGCTGCTCGTCTGGCCGAACCTGGGGGCGCTCGATCCGGGTGAGAGCCTCACCGTCACCTTTGCCGTCACCGTGACGCCAGGGATCACCGGCACGTTCGTCAACGTTGCCCTCGTCGCGGGCGAACACCCCGGCGGCGTCATCACCGACACGGACGACGTGCCCATCTCGATCCAGGACCCGGCGGTCGAAATCGCCAAGCACCTGGTCGGCTTTGACACCGACATCTGGGCGCCCAACTATGTCACCTTCACCATCGTCATCACCAACATCGGCGTCAGCCCGATCGACATCCTGCCGCTATACGACATCTACGATGCCAACTATATCCACTTTGCCCACTCGTTCCCGGTGACGCCAGACACGGTGGACAACGTCAACGGGCAGGCTGTCTGGCTCAACCTGACCGGTCCTGCGCCGCACGGCTTTGGACACAACCTCCTGCCCGGCGAAGTCTTTAGCCTGACCACGGTCTTTACGGTGGTGCAAAACATCACCACCCCCGTCACCAACACAGCGATCGTCAGCGACGTCATCGATGTCTATGACAATCCCGCGCCGCCGGATGACGACGACGAGACGATTGTCGACGTCCCGACGGCGGTCACGCTGCGCTACTTCCGCGCTGTGGGAGGGGAGCGGAGCATCCGCCTGGAGTGGGCCACGGCGGTCGAGATCGACAACTTTGGCTTCCGCCTGCACCGCGCCACCGCGCCGCTGTGGGCGGAGGCCGAGGAGCTCGCTTTCATCCCCAGCCTGTGCCAGGGCAACCTGTGTGGGGCAGAGTACAGCTACACAGACAGGGAGATTGCCCCTGGGGTCACCTGCTGGTACTGGCTTACCGACGTGGACGTGAACGGCATCGAGAGGCGCCACGGGCCGGTGAGCGCCCAAAGCGGCCTGGCTTCGACCCGCTACAGGCTCTACCTGCCGCTGCTCTGGCATCGCAGCACGGCCCCCTAAAGGGTTTTGCCATCCCTCATTCGGGCGCGGCCTGAAGGCCGCGCCCGAATCATAGGACAACTGCTCGCAGTTGTCCTACGGGTGTTTGTAGCAGAACATTGTCACCCTGACCCTGACCCTGAACGGAGTGAAGGGGAAGGGGAAGGGTCTCGTTACGACACGGATTCCTTGTAACACGGATTGTTTTTCTGTGAGCCGGCAGCCTCCCACTGGCGGGAGAACGAGATTCTTCGTCGCTTCGGCCGCTTCGCGGCCTTTGCTCCTCAGAATGACATCATGTGTCATCAACCCCAGGATGAAAACCCCTATGTCTGGGGTCTTGTCGTACACCAGCAGGGGTTGATGGTCGGACGGCAAAATCAACCCCCACCAGTTCCTACCATGTGGAGGGGCATATCTGCATGAGAGTTCCATATCTGGTGCTTATGAGTGGCTTTGTTCGATCCCCCTACAAGGTCCGTTTGCGGGCCAGCACAATCGGGGTATAATGCGCCTAACCTGAAACGCGGGGAGGATCGACATGCGCAGAGCAATGAGTTTCCTTGCGGGCGCCCTCTGCGGCGCGTTAGTTGGCGGGGTAGCCGCCCTGTTGCTGGCCCCCTATGGCGGCGCAGAGTTGCGCAGCCAGATCAGCGCGCGGGCACAGGAGTTGATCGAGAAAGGGCAGCAGGCAGCAATGGCCAAGCGCGCCGAGCTGGAGGCGCAACTGGAGGCCTTCAAGCAAGGTCGGCCGGTCGTCCTGCAAGAGTAGGGGCGACCCGCCGGGTCGCCCCACCATATCGCCAGACCCCACGGGCGAGCGACCCGCCGGGTCGCCCCACCCTATCGCCAGACCCCACGGGCGGGCGACCCGCTGGGTCGCCCCACTATCTCGTCAGACCCCACGGGCAGGGGCAACTCGCCGGGTTGCCTCCACCATATCGTCAGATGAAATGAACTGCCCCCTAATAATGACTCAAACTCCCCTCAATCTTTGCATACCGCACAGCATAGCGGAAAGACAGCAAAGCCACGGGCAAAATAACCAGCGCAAAAAGGGTCAAAACGAGCAGGTCAGGCGCAAGCTCGCCAAAGGTGGCCCCCTGCAGCAACGCCCGGCGCATCGCCTGGAGCGAGTAGGTGACCGGGATCAGCCGCGACAGCGGCTGTAGCCAGGCCGGCAGGATCTCGATCGGGTAATAAACGCCGCTCAGCAACCCCGAGAGCGAGCCAAAGAGCCACGTCACAGGATCGCCCCGCTTGAGCACCATGATGAACGACGCCGCCACAATGCCCAGGCTGCCCAGGCTGATGACGGTCAGGATGAGAACGAGCAACGCAGCAAGATAGTTGCCCCCGCCTATGTCGACGCCCAGAAGCAACACGCCCATCGCCAGATAGATCAGCACGCGCACGGTCGTCATCACATAGGGCCACAGCGAAGAGCAGAGGATGAGCGTGGAGAGGCCGACCGGGCTGGCCAACAGGGCTTCCAGCGTGCCGGTGGACTGGGCCTGGCGCAACCCGCTGGAGAAGGAGGACAGCCCCAGGCCGAAATAGGACGAGAAAGCGATGCCAATGAGGACGAAGGAGAAATAGTCGCCGCCGTAAGCAGCCAGATAGGGCAGGGCAGCAGTGCCCAGCAGTTGGGCCACAAAGTAGAACATGAACACCGAGGAAAAGATACCGAAAAGCTGGAAAAAGAAGGAAAGACGATAGCTCATCTCCGTGCGCAGATCGCGCAGGATAAAAGCCCAGGCAATGCGCAGGGTCATGCGCCAGCGGCGCGCGTCCCGCTGCGGACCGGTCAGGCGGGGCCAGTGCAGCAGACTGCGCAGCGCCGGACGGGAAATCTCTGGCGGCGGCAGCGGCTCGTCCGACGGCGGCGCGGCGGGCGATTCGGTCAGTTGGGCAAAGATCTCGTCGAGCGAGGCGGGCAGACGGCTGACAGCCTGGGTCGCACCGCCGTTCTTGCGGACGGCGTCGAGCACGCTGATGAGGGCGCTGTCATCGGCAGGCGCATCGAATTCGAGTGTGGCGTCCTCCCCCTCAGCCCGGACGACGCTCAGCCCGCTGACGTGGCGGGCGATCTCGGCGCTCATCTGCGGCCCAAAGCCCCGCACGCGCAGGTGATAGCGCTCCTTGAGGTCGAGCCTGGCACGCAGCTCGTCCATCGTGCCGCAGGCCAGAATGCGCCCCATGTCCATGATGGCAATGCGGTCACAGAGCTTTTCCGCCTCTTCCAGACGATGGGTGGTGAAAAAGACAGTGATGCCCAGTTCGCCGACCAGGTGCTCGCGAATCAGCTCGTGGAGCTTGCGCGTGGCAGTGGGGTCGAGGCTGCGCGTCGGCTCATCAAGGAAGAGGATCTGCGGCTGCGTGAGCAGGGCGCGGGCAATGGTCAGCCGCTGACGCATGCCGGTGGAATAGGTCTGGAAGCGCTGATCGGCGGCGTCCTGCAGGCCAACCTGACAGAGGACCTCGTCGATGCGCTGGCGAGCCAGCGCCGGCGGCAGGTTGTAGAGGGTGGCAAAGAACTCGAGGTTCTGACGGCCGGTGAGACGCCAGTAGAGACTGCGCTCGTCGCCGGCGCCCAGGCTGACGATGCGGCGAATTTCCTGATCCTGGCTCAGATCATAGCCGCCGATGCGGGCGCTGCCCGAGTTGGGCAGAATGAGCGTGGTCAGGAGCTTGATGAGGGTGGTCTTGCCGGCGCCGTTGGGGCCAACCAGGCCGAAGAGTTCGCCCCGATAGACAACCAGGTCGACGCGGTCGACGGCGGGCGGGCCCCACTGACGGGGGGAAAAGATGCCGCGCCAGCCCCGGTCGACCGGGAAGCGCTTGGTCAGGGCAAAGGTTTCGATGGCCGGTTGGCTCATGGCAGGGGAATGATACATCGATTGGGACAAGGTGGCAAGGAGGCGTGTGCGGCTTCCCTATCCTTCCAATCTGGTGTATCATAGGCCCTGCATGAACATCCTGGAGCGCGCTCACGAAATTGCCGATGAACTCGTCGCCTGGCGGCGGGCGATCCACGCCCGGCCCGAGCCAGGCTTTCGAGAAGTAGAGACGGCCGCCCTCATCGCCGCGACGCTCGAACCGCTGGGATACCGCCTGCGCACGCAGGTCGGGCGTACCGGCATCGTCGCCGAGCGCGGCGCAGGCTCCCCCATCATCGCCATCCGCGCTGATATGGACGCCCTGCCCATCCAGGAAGCCAACAACGTCCCCTATGCCTCCCAGGTCCCCGGCATGATGCACGCCTGCGGCCACGACGCTCACGTGGCAGCGGCGCTGGGAGCGGCCAGGCTGCTGGCCGAAGAAGCGCTGCCCGGCACGGTGCGCTTTCTGTTCCAGCCTTCAGAAGAGAGCGAGGACGAGGAGGGCGTCAGCGGCGCGCCGCGCATGATCGCCGACGGGGCCATGGAAGGCGTCGACGCGGTTGTGGCGCTGCACGTCGAAGGCAACCTCGCCACCGGCGACATCGCCGTCCGCGCCGGCCCCGCCGGCGCCGGCGTGGACACGTTCTACGCCGCTGTCATCGGGCGGGGCGGCCACGGCGCCCGCCCGCACGAGGGCATTGACCCCATCCACATCGCCGGCTATGTCATCCTGGCCCTCCACGCCATCCCCGCCCGCCGGCTCGACCCCACCGCGCCCGCCGTGGTGAGCATCGGCACGCTCCACGGCGGGCAGACGGACAACGTCATCCCCGACCGGGTGGAGCTCTCCGGCACGATCCGCTACATGGACCCGGCCCTTCAGCCCCTCCTCCACGTCGAGATCGAGCGCGCCCTGAGCCTGGCGCGGACGATGGGCGGCGACTATGAGCTTGCGATTCGCAAAGGATACCCGCCGCTGGTGCACGACGAGCAGGTTGTTCGCGCTATCCGTCAGGCCGCCGCCGACCTGTTGGGCCAGGCGCACGTCCACACCGCCCAAATGACCATGGGCGCCGAAGATTTCAGCTTTCTCTGCGCCCGCGCTCCAGGGGCCATGTTCCGCCTGGGCTGCCGCATCGAAGGAGACGAGCGGTCGCTGCACAGCCCCCGCTTCGACCTGGACGAGCGCTGCCTGCCCATCGGCGCGGCGACGCTGGCCCACACGGCCCTGCGGCTGATGACAGCAGGACAGAAAAAAGAACCGTAGAAAGGAGAACCCATGCGTCTGGCTAATCGAGTCTGTCTGATCACCGGCGGGGCTGCCGGCATCGGCAAGGCCACCGCCCAACGCTTCATCGAAGAAGGCGCCACGGTCGTCATCTGCGACGTCAACCAGGAGACCGGCCAGCAGGCGGCAGCGGAGCTTGGCCCGCAGGCCGCCTTCTACCTGGTCAACGTCACCGACCGCCAGGCCGTGCAGGCCTGGGTCGACGATGTCGTCGCCCGCTACGGCCACATCGACGTCCTGGTCAACAACGCCGGCATCATGCGCGACAACATGCTGGTCAAGGTCAAGGACGGCGAGCTGGTCAAGCAGATGCCCGAAGAGGATTTCGACCTGGTCATCGCCGTCAACCTCAAGGGCGTTTTCAACTGCACCCAGGCCGTCGCCCCGGTCATGATCCGCCAGGGCGGCGGCGTCATCCTCAACGCCACCTCCATCGTCGGCATCGACGGCAATTTTGGGCAGACCAACTATGTCGCCACCAAGGCCGGCGTGATCGGCATGACCAAAGTCTGGGCGCGCGAGCTGGGCCGCTACAACATCCGCGTCAACGCCGTCGCCCCCGGCTTTACCCTCACCGAGATGGTGCGCCAGATGCCGGAGAAAATCCTGGAGGGCATGGTCAGCAGGACGCCGCTGGGTCGGCTGGGCGAGCCGCGCGACATTGCTAACGCCTATCTCTTCCTGGCCTCGGACGAGGCTTCCTTCATCTCCGGCGTCGTGCTGCGCGTCGACGGCGGCATTGTCGTGGGGACATGAAGACAGCCTTCCAACAGCCTGCCGGCCCTTCCCGCGTCGCGCTGGTGCGCTGTGAGGGCTACGAGCCCCCTGCCGTCGCAGCGGCGGTTGAGCGTGGCCTGGCCCTGCTGGGCGGCGTCGCGCAGTTTGTCCGCCCCGGCGAGCGCATCCTGCTCAAGCCCAACCTCTTGTTCGGCGCCTCGCCGCAAAGCGCCATCTCCCCCCACCCGACTGTCTTTTCCGCCCTTGCGCGCTGCCTGCTGGAGGCTGGCGTCAGCCTCAGTTACGGCGACTCGCCAGGGTTTGGGACGACGGCCTGGAACGCCCGGCGGGCAGGGCTGGCTCCCATCGCCGAGGAGCTGGGCGTCGAGCTGGCCGACTTTGCCCACGGCGAGACCGTCTCCTTCCCCGACGGCGGCCTGATCAAGCAGTTCACCATCGCTGCCGGCGTCCTGGCCGCCGACGGCCTGGTCTCCCTGGCCAAGCTCAAGACCCACGGCCTGATGCGGCTGACCGGCGCGGTCAAAAACCAGTTCGGCTGCATACCGGGGCTGCTCAAGGGCGAGTTCCACGCCCGCCTGCCGGACCAGGAGCGCTTTGCCCAGATGCTGGTCGATCTGAACCGGCTGCTGCGGCCACGGCTCTTTGTGATGGACGGGATCGTGGCCATGGAGGGCAACGGCCCGCGCAACGGCGACCCGCGCCCGCTCTCCGTCCTGCTCTTTTCGAGCGACCCCATCGCCCTCGACGCCACGGCCTGCCGCATCATCAACCTGGACCCCGCGCTCGTCCCCACCGTCACCTGGGGAGAGGCGTGGGGGTTGGGGCAGGCCAGCGCGGTCGAGATCGTTGGCGATCCGCTGGAGTCGTTCATTGTGGCGGATTTCGTCGTCAACCGGCGGCGCGGTTCGACGACAGGGCAGCCGGGGCTGGTCAGCCGGCTGGTCAAGAACTGGGTCGTGCCGCGCCCCGTGGTGCGCCCGGAGCGCTGCACACGCTGCGGGACGTGCGTGCAGGTCTGCCCGGCTACCCCCAAAGCGATCGATTTTGTGGGCGGCGACCGTTCCGCCCCGCCGCGCCACGACTATCGCCGCTGCATCCGCTGCTACTGCTGCCAGGAACTGTGCCCGGAGAACGCCATCGCCATCGAGACGCCGCTGTTGGGACGGCTGATCCACCCCGTCCGTTCGCCGTAGGGGCGAGCCACCGGGGCGACCCACCGGGTCGCCCCTACCAATACACCCCACCAATCCACCGGTAGGGGCGAGCCGGTGGCTCGCCCCCCGCGTCCGCCCACCGGGGCGACCCACCGGGTCGCCCCTACCGGCGCACCCAGGCGAATTTGCGCCGCAGGGCGGTGGGATAATAATTCTCCAGCACGTCATAATCGACGCGCTGGCCCCAGCGATAAGGCACGCGGGGGTCGATGTAGGACTTTAAACTGGTGCCCAGGTTCCACGTCCGCTGTTTGCTGGCGACGGCGTCCTTGATCTCGGCCTGCTCCAGCGCCGCGCGCGCCCGCGCCAGCCGCTCCTCGGCGGCAGCGACCTTCTGGCGTGCCCGCTCGATGCGGGCTTCGTAGCGCTTGCGCAGCCGCTCGCGCTGGGCCTCGCTCGCCGCCTGCTGCTTCTCCCGCGCCTCGCGCCGCAGCGCGGTCAGCGCCTCCTGCGCCTGGCGCAGTTCGGCGCGGCGCTGCTCGACCCGTTCCTCCAGCGCGCGCCGCCGCTCGTCGGCGCGCTGACGCCGCTCGTGCCAGTTGGCCGGTGCCGCCTTGTAGTGATTGCACACCACCGCCGCCTCCAGATTGGCCAGCGCCAGCGCCCCCCACTTTTTATAGTCAGGGTCGCCAGCCTGAACGCCCGACATCTCCAGGCTCTCGCGGACGGCCTGCGTGGCGTGGTGGGTGCGAAAGACCTTGGCTGTCAGGCCAGGGACAAGCTGAGAGAGGTAAGCATTGACATCGCTGCTGCTGATGCCCGGAAAGATCTGCGGTCGGTTCCCTCCCCCACGGCGACTGTTCGACGCGTCCCCATCGGACGAGCGCGCCGCTTCGATCAGCTCCTGCAGGTTCTGCCAGAGGACGGGCGGCAGGGAGATGGTCTTGTGCCACCGCACCGAATCCTTGCCCAAAAAGTTGAACTCGGCCGTGCCGTCGGCGTGCAGGGTGACGTGCTCCGGGCGCAAGGTCGTCGCGCCGACCGTGTCCGCCTCGTCGGGGTCTTTTTCGTCGCCGACGCGCAGGCAGAGGGCGTCGATGAGGTAGCAGGCCGTGGCGATCATCCGCTGCCGGGGGTTCTCGTCGCTCAGCCCTCGCTCGATGTGCGCGCGCACCCGGGCCAGATTCTCGTCCAGCGCGACGGCGCGGTCGAACTTGGCCGCCTCGCGTTCCTGTTTGATCGCGGCCGTGTCGCTCAGCCAGACGTACTTGACCTTGCCAGAGAGCCGGTCCCGCCAGCGGGCGACCCAGAGGGAGTCGGGCTGCCAGACGATCTCGGCCCAGTTGCCCGGCGGGCGGGGCGCGTCAGGGCTGAGGTTGAGCGTGACGTCCTCATGGCGCGGGCCAGCCTTCCAGCGTCCGCGCAGGGGGTGCTGACCGCGGCCCATAAAGATGCTGCTGGGCTCGGCGACGTAATTGGCCAGCTCGACCCGCTCGCCGTTGACGAGGGCATAGCCGTACTGCTCTTTGAGCCGTTCGCGCGCCGCCTTGCGTTCCGCCGCCAGCGCCTTGCGTTCCTGAGGCGTCAGCCGCTCCCGCGCTGCCCGCTCGGCCTGCACGATCGCCCGCGCCGGGCCAAAATCGACCTCATCCGCCGTCAGCGGGGGGTCGATGCCCAGCGCGGCGCTGAAATCGGCCATAAAGTTGCGCACAAACACCGCGTCCTCGACGTAGGGCGTGCCGTCCTTCCTGGCCCAGGCCAGCGCCATCTCGGCCTGCTGCGGCGAAAGCTCGCGCGGCTCCCCGCGCACGGTCAGTACCAGATGCTCGGGCAGAGCGACCTCGGGAATCACGATCCCATTGTGGATCAGTTGTTCGAGCATACTCCTCCAATGACCACGGATGTAGGGGTAGAACATAACCCAAATCGGGCATGTTGTCAAATGCGGACAAGGGGGTATACTTGGAACCAGTCACATACTTGGAACCAGTCACAAGAGAGGAAACAGACCAGGTGAAAGTCAAACCGCCGGCCCTGCTGATCGTCACAAGCGTCCTGCTGTTGTCATGCCAACTGCTCCGGAATCCCTTGGGCGCGGGGACGGCAACGCCGGCAGCCGTGGCGACCGCCGGGGCCAGGCCAACCGAAAGAGCGTGCGCTTTGCCCGGCGCAGCGGTCGAGGTCGACGGCTTTGCCCTGCAGGTCAACGCGGTGGTCCGCCCGGCCAATGCCACGCTGGCCATGAGCGACACGCGCAACCCCGCGCCGGCAGCCGGCAACGCCTATGTGCTCGTCACCCTCTCGGCGACATGCCGCAAAGCGAGCGGCGAGCGCTGTCAACTCGCGGCGGAACGCTTTGTGCTGGAGGGGCCAAGCGGCACCCGGCGCGAGCCAGAATCAGCCATTGTCAGCGCGCCGCACCTGCTCACCGCAAGCGAGTTCAGCGGCGGCTCGACATTCCGGGGCAGCGTCGTCTTCCAGGTGCCAGGCGGCGAAATCGGCCACGTCTTGCGCTACGAAAACAGCGCCAGCGGCGCCACGGCATGCCTGAGCCTGCCCTCGTGGGCAACAGACGTCGTGGTCGAATACATCCCCACGCCGACGCCCAGTCCAACGCCGCTGCCCACGCCTACCCCGCTCACATCGCCGCTGACGACGCCCGCCCCGCCCACATCGCCGCTGGCGACGCCGACGCT
>DAOTYD010000059.1:0-7113 GCA_034435295.1 Anaerolineae bacterium
CCGTGTGCCCGACGACGTGGACGATGTGGGGCCGCAGGGCCATCTGCAGGTAGACCGTCGTCGCCAGGTGGGCGCGCGCGGCGTCGGGGTCCAGGGGGTAACTGAGCAGGCCCGTTCGGGTCTGCCGCCAGATGCGGAAATCCGGCCCCGCCAGCGGCGCGACGAGTTCCAGGATGGCCAGCATCTTTGCCAGGTCCATCCGGTCGGAGAGGGTCGGCGGGCTGTTGAACATCAGTTGGGCGATATAGTCGCGGACGCCAAAAGCGCGGGCGTTGCAGGCGGAAAGATAGGCCGAGACGACGAAAACCACGTCCGACGCGTCCCGCATGCCCCAGTGATGGGGCTCGTTCAGTTCCACGGGGATGTTCCGCTGACCGTACCAGGCCATAACCTTCTGATGTTCCCGGATGGAGCCCTCCAAATCCCAGGGGCCGCGCCCGTCCATACGGTTGAACCAAAAGATGGGGATGGCGCACCAGGCGATGCGGATGGTCTCCACGTACATTTCGGCCAGCCGGATGAAATCGTCGGTGCCGGAGTAGGTGCGCATAAGGGGATAGTTGCCACGGCGACTGGCCTGGTAGAGGGCGCGGTAGTCGTCGGGCGTGCGGACGGGGACGCCGCCCGCTCCCCGACGGCGGGGGTCCTGCCGTTCTGGGTGGAAAAAGTTCTCCTGCGCGTCCTGGTCTATACCCAGGGAGATGATGTCCAGGACACCAGCCTCGGCGATGCGGGCAATGCCTTCCAGTGTGGCCTCCATCGTGGGCAGGCCAAAGTGATGGCGGAGGATGGGGTAAGGAGCCTTCCAGCGGATGCACTCCACGGTGGTCTGAGGAAAGTCGGTCTCGGCGTGGCCTTCGGTGGGCTGGCCCTTCAGGTAGGCCAGAACTTGCGTCTCCGGCTCGCCGCCGACAAAGACCTGTTCGAAAAAGCCCAGCGCGCGGGCCCGCTCGGCGACGGGGGGCGTGCCGCCGAAGGCAAAGCGGACTCCGGCGCTGCGCAGGTCGTCAGCGGCCTCGGCGAACTGGGCCAGGAGCCGCTCACCGGTCTCCGGTGTCAGCCGGTAGGAGACGCCAACCAGGTCGGCCCCTTCTCGTCGGGCGACTTCCAGGACCTGCTCTATCGGCACGGCCGGGCCCAGAAAGACAGTCCGCCACCCCGCGGCCTCAGCCAGGCGCAGAAAGTTCATCACTCCGGCGACGTGGACACACTCTCCCAATGCAGCAGCGACGACGGTACTCATCCGTGACTCTCCGAAACAGGTGGGCAACCTTGCGCATTGTACACCACTGATCTTCTCTTTACAAATGAGAATCTCAATGTACCCACCTTGCTCCCCCTGCCGAATTGAAGTACAATACAGGCGCACCGATGAGCGAGACGCTACTCAACAACCGCTACCGCCTGCTCGAAGTGATCGGGTCGGGCGGCATGGCCGTCGTCTACAAGGGCGTAGACGTCCTGCTGCACCGCCCCGTCGCCATCAAAGTCCTGCGCGAGGCGTATGCCAGCGACCCGACTTTTCTGACCCGCTTCCAGAAGGAGGCGCGTTCGGCCGCCCAGTTGGACCATCCCAACGTCGTCACCATCTATGACGTGGGGGAGGACCACGGCCGTCACTATATCGTGATGGAGTATGTCGACGGCGAAGACCTCAAGACCCTGATCCGCCGCGAGGGCCGGCTCAGCGTGGAACGGGCGGTCAACCTTGCGACGCAGATCGCCGCCGGCGTGGGCCACGCCCACAAAGCCGGCATCATCCACTGCGACATCAAGCCGCAAAACGTGCTGGTGACGCGGGAAGGCGTCGCCAAGGTAGCCGACTTTGGCATCGCCCGCGCCCTCTCCGAGTCCGGCCTGACCGATTCAGAGGTCGTTTGGGGCAGCCCGCTCTATTTCTCCCCCGAGCAGGCCGCCGGCGAGCGCCCCATCCCCGCCTCCGATGTCTATAGCATCGGCGTTGTGCTCTACGAGATGCTGGCCGGCGAACCGCCCTTCCAGGCGGAAAAGCCCACTGCCCTGGCGCTCATGCACCTCCGCGAAGAGCCGCCGCCACTGACGAGCCGCAATCCCCACGTGCCGCCGCAGTTGGAGTGGATCATCCGCAAGCTGATGTCCAAAGAGCCGGCCAACCGCTATCGGACGGCCGATCAACTGGCCCTGGTGCTGGAAAAATATCGCGCCCAGCTCGATCAGGCGACGGGTTTCTACCGCCTGCCGGATACGTCAGGAGAGACCACCCCCACCCGCCTGGTCAGTGCGCAGACAGCACCGCCGCCTGCCGGGCCGGACTGGCGGACGTGGATCCTGGGGGCCATTGCCACCATCGCCGTCATCGGCCTGGTGCCGCTGTGGGCGCTGGTCTACCGCGCCTGGACGCGCTCCAGCACCCCGCCGACTGTGGCGCCGCTGCCACCCACCGCCACAGCCACTGTCACCATGGTCCTCGTGCCCGACGTGCAGGGACGGCTGTGGGAAGATGCGCGCGCCGACATCGAGGCGGCGGGCCTGCGCTTTACGCTGGAAGAGCAGGTCAACGCTGCTGCCCCAGAGGGCACCATCATGCGCCAGGAACCTGCGCCGGGCCAGTACGTGCCGCGTGGCTCCGAAGTGCGCCTCTTCATCGCCGGGCCGCCCCAAACGGTCACCATGCCCGGGGTAGTCGATCTGCCAGTGGACCGGGCCCGCCAGCAACTGGAAGAGGCCGGCCTCCAGGTGGTCACGCTGGAGCCCGTCTGGAGCTCTACGCCAGCCGACACAGTCCTCGCCCAGGAACCAGAGAGCGGGGTGCAAATTCAGGCTGGCAGCCTGGTCACTCTGACCGTCAGCGGGGGCACTGCCGTGCCCATCCGCGTCCAGGCCAACCTGGGCAACATCATCATACTCGAAGAGGCCGAACTGCTGCAGGCGCGCTTCCGCCCCGGCGACATCGTGGCCCTCTCGCTGCGCTGGCGGGCGCTGGCGGCCATTCCCACCCCCTACGTCGTCTTTGTCCACCTCATCGGCCCCGACGGCAGCCTGGTGGCGCAAGAAGACATCCAGCCGCTGCAGGGCACCCGCCCGACGACCACCTGGGTAGCAGGGCTGGCCCTGTGGGATCCTCACCAGGTCTATCTCCCCGCCAACGCGCCGCCGGGCACCTATCAGGTGCGGGTGGGCATGTACCCCAGCGGTCAGCCAGAAAACCGCCTGACAGTTGTCGACCCCGGCCAGGCAAGCGTCGACTCGAACAGCATCCTCATCGCCGAGATCGACATCGCGCCCTGGCGGTAACTGCTCCCCCAGCCCGACACAGATTCCGGCACAGATTGCACGGAACACCCCTCGCCCTCCGTGTAATCTGTGTAATCTGTGGCCCAACCTGCCCATCCGCTGCTGCTTGAGGCCGACTCTTACGCTTTTATAATATCGCCGCATTGTAAAGCCGTGTTGTTTCTGGTATAATGAACGGCAAAGAGGGGAGGTCTACCGTGAATCAATCACGTTTTCGAGGCAGTACGCTGGTCACGCTGCTCCTGTTGGCAGCGGCGATCTTTTTGATCTACAGCATGATTGGCTCTTCCCGCCAGCTAGAACGGGTGTCGTTCAGCCAGGTGGCGGAGCAGGTCAGAGCCGGCAACGTCGAGCGCATTCAGATCACAGGGAACAACCTGGAAGTCCACCTGCGCGACGGGAGCCAGTTCGTCTCCTCCAAAGAGCCCGGCGCGACGGTCGTCGAACAGCTCCAGGTGTTGGGCGTCCCAGCGGAGCAGATCGCCATGGTGCGCATCGAGGCGGTCGAGCCGCCCGACTGGAATATGCTGTTGAACGCGGGGCTGATGCTGTTGACGGTCGTCATCCTCTTTGGCGGCGGCTATATCTTTCTGCGCCAGTTCCAGGGCGCGAACAACCAGGCTCTCTCCTTTGGCAAAAGCCGCGCGCGCCTCTACAGCAGCGACCAGCCCACCGTCACCTTCGACGACGTGGCGGGGGTGGACGAGGCCAAAGAAGAGCTGCGCGAGGTGGTCGAGTTCCTCAAAGAGCCGCAAAAGTTCGTCCAGTTGGGCGCGAGAATCCCCAAGGGCGTGCTGCTGGTCGGCGCGCCGGGCACCGGCAAGACCCTGCTGGCCAAAGCGGTGGCAGGAGAGGCAGGGGTGCCCTTCTTCAGCATCTCGGGCTCTGAATTCGTCGAAATGTTCGTCGGCGTGGGCGCCTCGCGCGTGCGCGACCTGTTCGACCAGGCCAAGCGGCACAGCCCGTGCATCGTCTTTCTGGACGAGATCGACGCGGTGGGACGGCATCGCGGCGCGGGGCTGGGCGGCTCGCACGACGAGCGCGAGCAGACGCTCAACCAGATTCTGGTCGAGATGGACGGCTTTGACACGGACACCAACATCATCATCATCGCAGCAACGAACCGGCCCGACATCCTGGACCCGGCGCTGCTGCGGCCAGGGCGCTTCGACCGGCGCGTCGTCCTCGACCGGCCCGACGTCCGCGGCCGCGAGGAGATTCTGGCCGTACACGTCCGCGGCAAGCCGCTGGCAGAGGATGTCGATCTCTCCGTGCTGGCCAAGGGCACGCCCGGCTTTGTCGGCGCTGACATCGCCAATCTGGTCAACGAGGCCGCCATCCTGGCCGCGCGGCGGGGCAAAAAGTTCATCGGCATGTCCGAGTTCCAGGAGGCGATCGAACGGGTCGTGGCCGGGCCGGAGCGCAAGAGCCGCCTGCTGTCGAAGGAAGAACAGCAGATCATCGCCTATCACGAGGCCGGACACGCCCTGGTCAGCCACTACCTGCCCCACTGCGACCCGGTGCACAAGGTCTCGATCGTGGCGCGGGGCATGGCCGCGGGCTACACCATCGCCCTGCCAGAGGAAGAGCGCCGCGTCGTCAGCCGCTCCAAGTTCGAGAGCCAGCTCGCCTTCGCCCTGGGCGGACGGGCGGCGGAGGCGCTGGCCTTTGGCGAGGTGACTACCGGCGCGGCCAATGACCTGGAGCAGGTGACCGAGACAGCGCGGGCGATGGTGACCCGCTATGGGATGAGCGACCGTCTCGGTCCGATGACCTTTGGCCAGAAGGAAGAGCTGGTCTTTTTGGGCAAAGAGATCGGCGAACAGCGCGACTATAGCGAGGCAGTGGCCCAGCAGATCGACGAGGAAGTGCGGCGCATCGTCCACCAGGCCTACGAGCGGGCGATGGCCGTGCTGACCGAGCACCGCGAGGAACTGGACAGGCTGGCGCAAAAGCTGATCGAGGTCGAGACGCTGGAGGCAGACGAGTTCATCGCCGTGATCGAAGGGCGGATGCCACCGCACAGCTCGACGGGCGGCAGCGTTCCCGTCGAGGTGCCCGCTCCCAGCCACGCCCCGGTCAAGACCGCGCCCAAGCTGGAGATGCCCCCGCGACCGGCGCCAGCGTAGTACGGTCGTCCCCTTGTGAGGGCAGCAGACACTTTACCGCCGGGTTCGCAGAGAAGGGGGTTCGAAGCAGAACGCCGACGTGGGGTACCCCATTGCTCGGCGGGGGTCTGTGCCCCCCCGCCAGTGGAGCCCGCCGGGTCACAGACCCGGCGGGAGCAGGGCGGGCGGGGCGCTCTATCCTTTTGCTTCGAACCGCCGAGAAGAAAAACCCTGCGAACCCGGCG
This sequence comes from Anaerolineae bacterium, assembly GCA_034435295.1. Lineage (GTDB taxonomy): Bacteria > Chloroflexota > Anaerolineae > B4-G1 > DUEL01 > DAOTYD01. The sequence goes on from DAOTYD010000059.1 coordinate 5,627, forward strand.
TTCTCGGCGGTAAAATGGGGCGGGCTCGAAAGCCCGCCCCACAAATCGCTATTCCCCAGCCTGTGCAGCCTGCTCGGCTTTGGCCCGCTCTTCAGCAACCAGCATGCGCCGCAGCGTCTTGCCGACAAAGGTCTTGGGCAACTCGCTGCGGAACTCGATCGAGCGGGGGTACTTGTACTTGGCCAGCCGCTCCTTCGACCACTCGATGATCTCTTCCTCGGTGGCGGTCATGCCCGGCTTGAGCACCACCCAGGCCTTGACCGACTCGCCACGGTACGGATCGGGGACGCCGGCCACAGCCACCTCGAGGATCTTTTCGTGCTCCTTGAGCACTTCCTCCACCTCGCGCGGATAGACGTTATAACCGCCGCAGATGATCATGTCCTTCTTGCGGTCGACAATGTAGAAATAGCCGTCCTCGTCCATCTTGGCAATGTCGCCGGTAAAGAGCCAGACATTGCCATCGGGCAACTCGCGCAGGGCGTTGGCCGTCTCGGTGGGCATCTGCCAGTAGCCCTTGAACACCTGCGGCCCACGGATGACCAGTTCGCCCTCCTCGCCGATGTCGAGAAACCTGGTGCCGGTATCCAGATCAACGATCGCCGCGTCGACGTCCGGCAGCGGGAAGCCGATGCTGCCCTCGCGGTTCTCGCCGTGCATCGGGTTGCAGTGGGTGGCCGTGGGCGCCTCGCTCAGGCCAAAGCCCTCGCGCAGGTTCCCGCCGGTCAACCTCTCGAACGTGGTCTGCGTCTCGCGCAACAAGGGGGCCGAGCCGCTGATGCAGGCGCGGATGGACTTGATGTCCACCTTCCCTTCCAGTACCTTGGGGTGGTGGTTGATCGCGTTGTACATGGTCGGCACGCCGGGGAAGATGCTCGGCCTGTACTTGTTGATGCTGCCCAGGACGTCCTCCATGTCGCGCGGGTTGGGGATGAGCACCAGCGTCGCCGCAGAGGCCAGCCCGAAGCACATCGCCGCCACCATGCCATAGACGTGGAACAGCGGCAGCGCCACCAGCACGATCTCGCCCGCCTCGATCGTGTCCGGCAGCCAGTGCTTGATCTGCAAGGCGTTGGCAACCAGGTTGCGGTGCGTCGCCATGGCGCCCTTGGAGACGCCGGTCGTGCCGCCCGTGTACTGAAAGATCGCCACGTCCTCGGCGGGGTTGATCTCCACCCTGGGCCGGTCGGCCGGCGTGTAGCGGCTCAGCAGTTCCTGGAACCAGTGGTCACCGGCGACCAGCTCGGCGCGGTGGCCCTGCTTCTTCTCCATCAGCAGCGTAAAGAGCAGCTTGAGATGGGGCGGGAAGTACTCCTTGATATTGGTCACCACAACGTTCTTGATTGCCGTCTCGCCCTGGATCTGCTTGACGACGCCGTAGAGCGAACTCATGACGATGATCGTCTCGGCGCCACAGTCAGCCAGTTGGTGGGCCAGCTCGCGGGGGGAGTAGAGCGGGTTACAGGCGACGACAATGCCCCCGGCCT
>DAOTYD010000060.1:0-23249 GCA_034435295.1 Anaerolineae bacterium
CCATCCACAGCCACATCCAGGAACAAACTGGTCAGATATGACTCGAACTCCTCCGGCGTCCTGGCCAGGATGGCTACCTCCCCGCGCCACTCAACCGGCAACATCTGCTTCAGATACAGGTGACGTTGAAAGGTCCCCTGGGGCAGGCCATGGGCGATCACAAGCAGATCCCAATCGCTGTTCGCCTCGGCTTCCCCCCGGGCGCGCGAGCCAAAGAGCACGACCGCCACCAGCCTGTTGCCCAGACCTCGCGCAAGAGCAGTAAGCACCGCTGCCATTTGCTGGCCAGGGCTATCCCTGGCATCGGCAACCTTTTTTCCAGATTCTGCGTCTGCCTTTTGATCAACATGAATAGGACTCATCGCTCATTTCCCATCTCTCCGCTTCAGGGAGTTCACAGATCTGTAAACCAGCGGTGTTCCTTACAGACGACTCTCGCCAGCCAGCAGGCTACTCCACCCGCAAAGTGCAGTGTGGCCCCATGCTGTGCTACGATGCCCGCTCCATCCCCTCTACTGCCTTCCTCAGCTCGTCCTGAAAGGCACGGTGTGGCGGCCCCGCATCGAACCCTGCGCTACACACCTCCCCTGCCGCAATCACCCCTGTTGAAAGTATAGCACAGCCTGTTAGCGGGCGCAAAAAGGCTCGGACCCCCCGGACGGGTGGTCATAGCAAAAGGTTAGAGCGCCCCGCCCGCCCTGCTCTCGCCGGGTCTGTGACCCGGCGGCCCCCCACTGGCGGGGGTCACAGACCCCCGCCGAGCAATGGGGTGCGCCCCGCTGGCGTTGTGCTTTGAACACCCCGGACAACCGCCGATTGCGCCGCCAGCCATAGCGTGCTACAATGAGCCCAGGCAGATAACCCGGCCAGCAAGAGGAGGGAGCATATGGACGAACAGGCCTGGAACCGCGTCATCGAGATCCTGGAAACAACCCCGCATTTTTTCGTCCCCGTCCGCGATATGTGGCGGATGCTGCGCGATGAAGGGACGCTGCCAGCCGATCTCGACCTCTACACCTTTTACAGCCGCCTGGCGGCAGACGAACGCTTCGAGATGATCGAAGGCATCGACAGCAATGGCGAACTGGGCGAAAACCTCTCCCTCCTCGCCGAGGCGATGGGCGGTCTGGGCGGGCCGCAGGTCAAGCTGGCCTCGCGCCTGATGACCGCCGACGATGTCTTCGAGGGCCTGCGCCAAAGCCTGCGCCAATTGAAAGAGGCGCTGCTGGGGGCATGGGAAACCCGCCCGGAGACGGACGCCGAAACCGATAACCAGCTCCTCCAGGCCATCAGCGCAGCCGAACAGTTGGAGCAGGAAGTGATCGAAATGATCGAAGGACGCCAGCCGCGCCAGGACGCAGCAGACGAGAACCCGACCCCCCGGTAGCCTCTCGGATAGGGCTGCCATTCTAAGGGGCAAAGCGGCCGTAAAGCCTGCCCTGAGTAAAGCCGAAGGGAATCTCGTGATGGAGCGCGTTTTGCGGCCAGAAACGGGATTCTTCAGCCCCGCCGGGGCCTCAGAATGACAAGACAGGCATTGTCCTGTATCGGCGTTTTACCCCCGACAGCCTGCTAGGGGACGATGTAGGTATCGACGACCACACCTTCCCCGTCGCGCAGCGTGATCAGTCCCCCTGATTCCCAGGCCGCCACAGTGCGCCGCCAGTACAGGTCGGTCGGCGTCGACTGGCCCGACGCCGTGTGAATGGTCACTTCCCCGCCAGGAAAGAGCACCAGGCGAGGGAAAACAAAACGGTTGCCCCGCGCGTCGGCCAGGCTCCAGTTCTCCAAAGAGACCGCCCCCCCGCGATTGCGCACGCGCACGATCTCGCTCTCCAGGTCGCCGGCGCCCAGCACAGCGGCAATCTCGATCACCGGCGGACCAGAAGGGGTGGGCGTGGGCAGCGGCGTCGCCGGCGGCACCGTCGGCAGAAGCGGGCCCGGCGTGGGCGACCCCTCCGGCGTCGGCGCAAAACGGCCCGGAATGACCAGTTGCTGGCCCACGCTCAACAGATCGGGGTTGCTCAGGTTGTTGGCGGCGATCAGCTCGTCGGTCGTCAGCCCAAACGCCAGGGCGATGCTGAACAGCGTGTCGCCCTCCTCAACCGTGTAAAGATAGGGGCTGGGGGTAATCGTCGGCGGCGGAGGAAGCGTGACGGTCGGCAGGGCTTCTGCCGTCGCTGTCGGCGTCGCCGTGGGCAGCGGAGGCGTCGCCCCCGGCACCGGCTGGCGGCTCACCGCCAACAGCACAACCCCCAGCAGGAGCAGCAGCAACGCCGTCCCCACCAGCAAGATGGTCCAGACCTTTGAGCGCATAAGGCCATGATACCATCAGCGGGGCAGGCTTTCAAGTCGCTCTACTCGACAAAGACCTCGACCAGCTCGTTTTCCTCGGCGTCCATGACCTCGACGATCTTGCCCACCGCCCCGCTGGCGATGATCTCGCTGATCTCCTGCATCTCGATCTCGTCAAACTCGGGGGCAAAGCGCCCGGCCATGCGCAGGCCAACGTTGACCAGGCTGAGCGGGATGGTCACGTTGACCTTGACGTTGCCCGTGCCGGCGTCGGTTACCCGCACATGCAGGTAACGCCCCTCCGTCGATGCCGTGGGGACAGCAACCCGGCCCTGCCTGCCCTTGTCCATCGCCCGCAGGAGCGTGGCCGCCTCCTCGGCGCTGATCTTGCCTTCCTCCAGCATCTGCAGCACCTTGAGCCGTTCTTCCGTAGAGACCATGATCGACCTCCTAGCCAAAATAAACCTGCACTCTTTCGCCGCCCTCGCCCTCGTCCACGTCGACGATGAAGGGCCGCCCGTCGCGCATCTCTTTGTCCATCGCCAGCAGCACCTCGTCTACTCCCGTCTCCCGAATCTGCGGGACGAATGGGCGCAGGACGCGCAGCAGCCAGGCAATTGGCCCCAAAGGCAGGGGAAAGGCAAAGGCGATGTTGGGACCGTCATGCTGGCGAACGCGCAGCGAAAACCACCTGGCCCGCTGCATCCACCAGGCCAGCACGACGACCAGCACGCCCAGGATAAACAACGGCCAGCCGCACAACAGCCATGGGTTGGCCACATGCCAGGCATAGACCGACGCCACCAGCAGGCTTCCGCCCACCAGGACAGCGATCCCCACCCACAGCGTCACCTGCCAGACGATGCGCACCAGCAGCGGGCGCTCGACCGGCTCGGGGGGCGGGGGCGGGATCTGCGGCTCCTCCCCCTCGCCCGCCTCATCGGCCAGCACCTCCAGCCGCTGCACCGCCTGTTCGACACTGATCTCGCCCGCTTCGACCTGTGCCAATATCCTGCGTCGCTCCTCCATCGTCATCCTCCTGTGCTATCCCGTCACGTCGCCTCGTAAGCAGGCTCCGGGGCACGCCGGTTGTTGTTCTCTTCGATGTGCACCAGCGCCGGGATGAAAAAGCCAGCCAGGCCGATCACACCACATAACAGCCCGGCGGCAACATACCAGACCTGTAGCCCCAGCCGGTCGCTGATCGGGCCAGCCAGAATCAGGCCGATCGGCGAACTCAGAGAAAACAGACTGCCAAGCAAGGCAAAGACCCGCCCCTGCATCTCCGGCGCGATGTTGGACTGAAAGATGGCCATGATCGGCCCGTCGATCATGGGCAGCATCAGCCCAATGACGAACATGTCGCCCACAGCGATGGGGAACATGTGCCCAGGGAGCAGGCCCAGCACGGCAAAACAGACGCTAAAGATGACGATTCCGCCCAGAGTAGTAAAAATGCGCCGCCGAAAGCCGCCCCAGGCGCTGAGCACCAGCCCGCCGATCAGAATGCCCGCGCCAAGAACCGCTTCCATCATGCTCAACTGGGCCGCGTTGCCCCGAAAATGCTGGCTGACCAGCAGGGGCAGCAAAGAAGACGCCGGCGTCAGGACGATCTTGAAGATCAGCGCCGAACCGATCAGCACGACCAGCCCAGGCCAGCCGCGGACATAGCGCAGGCCCTCGCCGATGGCGTTCCAGATGGAGAGCTGCTGCGCCCTCTCCTGACGCTGCGGCTGGGGAATGTGGACAAAGAACAGCGGGACGACCGCCAGCGCCGCCGTGCCCCAATCGACCAGCATGACGCCATGCAACGGCAAGAGCTCCATCAGCAGTGCGCCCAGCGGCGCGCCGACGATGCTCAGCACGCCGTTCATCGCCTGGTTCAGCCCCGCCACCCGCGCCAGGTGCTTCTCCGGCACCATCAGCGAGGTCGAAGCCGCCATCGCCGGCCAGTGAAAGCTGCCCCCCAGCGAGCGCAGCAGCATCACCACATAGACGTGCCAGACCTGCATCGCGTCCCGCCAGAAGAGATAGGCCAGCCACAGCGAGACCAGGGCAATCATGCTGTCGGCCACGATCATCACCACGCGCCGGTTCCAGCGGTCGATGTAGGCGCCGGCGATGGGCCCCAGGACGATGGTGGGCAGCAGGGCCACCAGCGTCGCCGTTGTCAGCACCGTCGCCGAGCCGGTCGTCCGCGTCAGCCACCAGATCAGCGCAAACTGGGCCGCCGCGCTGCCGACGAGCGAGAGCTGCTGGCCCGTCCAGATGATGAAGAAAGGAGCCGCCCAGTGGCCCTTTCGAGAAACGCCCTCACTCATCGTCCCCTTCTTTCTTTGCGTCATAGTCAGGCAAGATCATCTCCGCATCGCGCACGACGCGAAAGGCGTACCCGCCCACTCCCACCAGCGTCCCAACCAGGCCGGCCAGGACGAACATCAGGGCCATGCCGCTGCCAGTTTCTGTGCCGACCAGCGGGCCCAGCAGCAGGCGCAACGCGCTGCTCCCTGCCATCAGCGGCTCAAAGACGTGATCGGCCAGCGGCCCGGAGAGCAGCGTCGCCACAGGCGCCGAAATCTGGGCGATCAACCGCCGCGAGGCAAAGACGCGACCCTGCACGTCGGGCGCCACCTTGGCCTGCCAGATCGCCTGGTTCGACCCGTTGACGATGGGGATGAAGAACGAGGAAAAGAAAGCCCCGGCGGCCCAGACGGGCAGCCCCCGCCCCACCCCCAACAGCAGCATCCCCAGCAGGCTGCTGAGCGACATGCCCATCAGCACGCCATGCACCTTGCGCCGGGGGCCGCCCCAAACGCTCAGCAGCAGTCCGCCGACCACCCCGCCGACGCCCATCGCCGATTGGACGCTGCCCAGCAAGAGTCCGTTGTTACCGCCGCGGGCCAGGATCATCGGCGCCAGAACGGTGAAGCCAAAGGAGGCAATCAGATTGTCCACCAGGAAAACCAACTGCAGCCCGAGCAGGCTGGGCCGCCCCCAGATGTAGCGAAAGCCATAGAGCGACTCTTTCCACAAACTGCCCTGTCCGGCGCGCCCCTCTGCGGTCACCTTGGGCTGGGGGATGTGAACTGCCAGCAACGCCATAATGGCAATGACAAAGGTGACAACGTCGATGAGAAAAATTCCCGCCATGCCAATCCGTCCCAGCAGCAGGCCGCCCAGGAGAGGGGCGAAAATCTCCGACGCGCTGCCGGCCAGCGACATCATCCCACTGGCGCGGGCATAGTGCGTCTTGGACAACATCGTCGTCACCGCTGCCGAATAGGCCGGGAACTGGAAAGCCTGGAAGGCGCCGGCAAGGGCGCCGCTGGCGTAGAGATGCCAGACCTGCAGATTGCCGCTGGCATAGAGGATCAGGATGAACAGCGTCACCAGACCTGCCACCAGGTCGCTGAGCATCATCACCAGCTTGCGGTTCCAGCGGTCGACCAGCGCGCCGGCGAGGGGGCTGAGCAACACAGTCGGCCCAAAAAAGGAAAAGCCCACCAGCGCCAGCACCGTGGCCCGCCCGCTGACCTGCCAGGCCCAGATCGTCAGGGCAAACCAGGTCATCCCACTGCCCAGGAGCGAGATCACCTGGCCGATCCAGACGATCGTAAAACCCCGCATCCCCGACAACTGTTTCTGTACCGGATCGTTGATAGAGCGTTCCACAGCCATTATCCGAGAGGGCGCCGCATCTCCACCAGGCGGCGCAGGCGACGAAAGCCTGCAGCAGCGAAAAACGGCTCCAGCTCCTGGCGCGGACCGGGCAGGGCCGTCGTCGTCTCCCAGGGGCGGCGACGGGCCAGGCGATCCTGGGCCGCAGCGACCAGGCGCGGACCCCATTCCTCCAGACGGTCGGGGCGAACCAACACTTCGATCTCGTGCCAGCGCGCCGGCCAGCGGCTGCTCAGGCGCAGCGCGGCGACGATCTGCCGGCCCTCCCTCGCCACCCACCAGCCACAACGGTTGCCTTCCATCCACGCCGCCAGCCGCGACTCCCAATCGGTGCGGTAGAGCGAGGCGCGCAGCTCCAGCAGCTCCTGAAGAGGACGCTCCAGCCCAGCGCAGGCCAGCTCGTACAGAGTGTAGACGTCATCGGCCTGCGCCAGGCCAAGCTTGGGGCAAGGAACGGCCGGTGGCTCGAACCGTCCAGCGGGGCGAGACAGTTCGGTCAGCGTGCCGACCGGCTCAAAGCCCAGGCTCTGATAGAGGCGCAGGGCCACGGGGCGATCTTCGCGCACCTCCAGCCCCACCCACTGCCCGCCGTGCCCGGCGGCAGCGCCGATGGCGGCCTCCATCAGCGCCCGGCCGATGCCCCGCCCCTGCCAGGCCTCGTCGACGGCGACGTTGCCGAGCATCCAGCCGCCGGGCGAAGCAGCCCGCCGCAAGGAGACGTTGCCCAGCACCTGGTCGCCCTCCAGCCAGACAAAGCCGCCCATCGAGCTGGCGTCGATCCCCAACAGCAGCATCGCCAGCGCGCCCCCGCGGCTGACAAGGCGCATCTGCCGCAGCACGTAACGCGCGCCCGGCCCCAACTCCTGGCCAAAGGCGCGCTCCATCAGCCCGGTGACAGCCCCCATGTGGCGCAGGGGGTCGAAGGGCGCCACCCCCCCTATGTGACGTCGAACCACTGCCGCGACCATCAACGCCCCTCGAGCGCAGAGAGCAGGTCGATGGCCTGCTCCGGCGTGATCTTGCCTTCCTCGACCAGCCGCAGGATGCGCATGCGTTCCTCGTCTGTCGGCGAGGCGCGGGGCGGCGCCGGCCGCTGGCCGCTGGCGCGCTGCCAGCGGCGCTCGGCGCGCTCGGCGCGCAGGCGCGCCCGCTCGGCCTCACGCTCGGCGGCGCGACGGGCCTCCTCGGCAGCCCGCTCCGTCGCCCGCTGCGCTTTCTCCGTCGCGCGCTGAACCTTGAGGCGCAGCGCGTCGCTATCGACCATGGCCAGGCCCTGCTCCAGACGGGCCTCCATCTCGGCCATCGCCTCGGCAATGCGGGCGCCGATCTCGACGCCCAGCCCCTCGATGTCCGCCGCAAAGCCGAAATCGCTTTCTTCCACGCCCTCGGCCTCCTCCAGGAGCAGACGAATGCGGCCGCCTGCCTCGGCTTCCAGCACCGCTTCACCCGCCCCCATCACCCCCTCGAACACCCCATCCCGCTTGACCAGCTCCAGCTCGGGGATGTAGGAACGGGTCTGCCCGCCGCTGCGCAGAGAGAAGCGCACGCTGGCGTCCGGCGGCAGGCGTACCTCCAGATCGCTGCCAGCCTTGACGCGGAAGGCCGTACCGGGCGGAAACGGCGAGCCCAGGCTGACGTCGGCGCCGACCCAGCGGGCATCCAGGCCGCCGCGCAGGCCATCGGCCCGCAGGTCGCCGCCCACCTCGCCCAGCGTCAACGGGCCACTGACATCGCGGACGCGCGCGTCGCCGGTCAGCGCCTCGATCGTCAGCGGGCCGGCAACCTGACGCACGGTCACGTCGCCGTGGGCCTTTTGCAGCGTCGTCGGCCCCACATCGCGCAGGGCAACGTCGCCGTTGACGGCGCCAATGGCAACCGCGCCGCGCAACCCCTTGACCCGCAGGTCGCCGCGCACGGCCTGGATGGTGACCGTCGCGCCCGGCGGGCAGGTGATCGAGCAGTCACTGTGCGCCGTCACCGTAATGGCGTCGCCAGCCTGTTGCACATCCGCGTCCATCGCGCCGTCCCGCAGATGCACATCCACCTGGCGCAGTTCGGAGCCGCGGATGACCAGATCGCCCGTGCAGCCGGTCACGGTAATGGCCGGAGTGGCCGATGTTTCGATCGTCTTTCTGAACATCGCTTCCTCCTATTCCCTTTCGAGCAAGCGCAGGGCTTCCTCGGACGAAATCTCGCCGCGGGCCAGCCGCTGCAACACCTCCTGGCGATAGGCTTCGTCGGCCTGGGAAACGCGACCAACCTCATAGCCCAGGGCCTGGATCACCTCCTCCAGCCGGCTGCGGACGGTGGGGTAAGAGATGCCCAGCTCTTCCTGCACGCGGTTGAGCTTGCCCTCGGAGCGCACAAAGACCTCGACAAAGTACAACTGGTCAGGTGTAAGCTGGAAGAGGCGGGGCAGCGTAAAGCGGCCCTCCAGGACCGTGCCGCAGTTGCGGCAGGCCAGGCGGGTGACCAGCAGATCGTCCTGGCAGACCGGGCATTGGGTTGGGGCGGAATACATGGCGCAAACTCCTTGAAAATATCAATCGTCTTATAAAGATTGTTCAAGTATCTATTGAAAATTATACACAAAAAGGGGGATTTGTCAAGAGAAAAGGGCGGGCTTTGGAGCCCGCCCTCGAAGGCGCGTGGGGCATGCGCTAAAAAGGGCGCGGCCTACCCCAGCCGCTCCGCGAGCTGATCCAACTGCCGGCGCAGCCGCTTCGGCAGCCGCTCGCCGAACTGGGCAAAGTGCTGTTCCAGGTCGGGCAGCTCGGCCCGCCAGGCCTCCACATCCACCCGCAGCAGCTCGCGCAGGTCCTCCGCCGGGACGTCCAGGCCGGTCGTGTCCAGGTCCTCCGGGCGAGGCAGGAGGCCAATGGGTGTCTCCACCGCGCCCGCTTTTCCCGCCACCCGCTCGCACATCCACTTGAGCACGCGGCTGTTTTCGCCATAACCGGGCCACAGCCAGCGGCCATCCGGCGTCTTGCGGAACCAATTGACGTAGAAAATGCGCGGAGCCTTGTCACCCAGCCGGTCGCCCATCGTCAGCCAGTGGCCGAAATAGTCGCCCATATTGTAGCCACAGAAGGGCTTCATGGCGAAGGGGTCGCGGCGCAGGTTGCCCACCGCGCCGATGTTGGCCGCCGTCGTCTCCGAGGCCGCCGTCGCCCCCAGGAAGACGCCGTGGTCCCAGTCGAACGCCTGGTGGACCAGCGGGACGACCCCGGCGCGCCGCCCGCCAAAGACAAAGATGTCGATCGGCACGCCCTCCGGCTTTTCCCAGTCCGGGCTGATGACCGGGCACTGGCGGGCAGGGGCGGTGAAGCGAGCGTTCGGATGCGCCGCCGGCTCGGCGCTGGCAGGGGTCCAATCGCGGCCTTTCCAGTCGATCAGGTGCTCCGGCGGTTCGTCGGTCATGCGCTCCCACCAGATGTCGCCGTCGTCGGTCAGCGCGCAGTTCGTAAAGATGATGTTCTCCAGCAGCGTGTCCATCGCCGCCGGGTTCGACTTGTACGAGGTACCCGGCGCCACGCCGAAAAAGCCCGACTCGGGGTTGATGGCATAGAGCCGCCCGTCAGGGCCGATCTTCATCCAGGCGATGTCGTCGCCGATGCACTCCGCCTTCCAGCCAGGGATGGTCGGGTCGATCATCGCCAGATTGGTCTTGCCGCAGGCGGAGGGGAAGGCAGCAGCGATGTGGAACTGTCGCCCCTCGGGGCTGGTCAGGCGGAGGATGAGCATGTGCTCGGCCATCCAGCCCTCGCGGCGGGCCATGGCCGAGGCGATGCGCAGGGCCAGGCACTTTTTGCCCAGCAGGGCGTTGCCGCCGTAGCCGGAGCCATACGACCAGATGAGGTTTTCGTCAGGAAAGTGGCTGATGTACTTTTGCTCCATCGGGGCGCAGGGCCAGGGCACGTCCGCCTGCCCCGGCGCCAGCGGCGCGCCGATGGAGTGGAAGCAGGGGATGAACTCGCCGTCCCGCCCCAGCTTTTCCAGCACCCGCGTGCCCACGCGGGTCATGATGTGCATGTTGCAGACGACGTAGGGGCTGTCGGTCAGCTCGACGCCGGTCTTGGCGATGGGCGAGTCGAGCGGGCCCATCGAGAAGGGGATCACATAGAGCGTCCGACCGCGCATACAGCCGGCATAGAGATCGCGCATCGTCCGTTTCAGCTCGTCGGGGGCAATCCAGTTGTTGGTCGGCCCGGCGTCCTCTTTGGACGGCGTGCTGATGAAGGTGCGGTCTTCGACGCGGGCGACGTCGCTGGGGTGAGAGCGGAAGAGAAAGCTGTTGGGACGCTTCCGCAGCGGGATGGCGCTCCCCCTGGCAACCGCCAGAGCCATCAGGCGGTCGTACTCTTCCTGGCTGCCGTCGCACCAGTAGACGTGGTCAGGCTGGCACAGCGCCGCCGACTCCTCGACCCACTGACGAAGCCCCTGGTGTTGAGTTGGTATGGTCATGGCTTTCTTCTCCTTTATTGCGTGGTACGCTACGGCAACACCTTTCCCGGATTGAGAATATTCTTCGGGTCGAGCGCCCGCTTGATTGCCCACTGCACATCAACCGAGACGGGGCCCAGCGCCTGCAGCATATAGGGCTGCTTGAAGGTGCCGACGCCGTGCTCGCCGCTCAGCGTGCCGCCCAGGTCGAGGGCCACCTGGAAGATCTCGCCCACCATCTGCTCGACTTTGGCCCACTGTTCAGCATCGCGCCGGTCGAAGAGGATGTTGGGATGCAGGTTGCCGTCGCCAGCGTGGCCAAAGACGACGATGGGCAATCCATAGCGGGCGCTGATCTCCTTGACGCGGCGCACGGCCTGGGGGATGGCGCTGCGCGGCACGGTGATGTCCTCGCCCAGCTTGTTGGGCGCCTTACGCGCCAGGGAGGGCGAGACCGAGCGGCGCGCCCGCCACAGGCTGGCCCGCTCCGCCTCGTCCCGCGCCACCTTGACCTGGCGCGCGCCGTTCTCGGCGCAGATGGCGGCGGCCGCCTCGATCTCGCGCACCACCGCCTCCTCGTCCGAGCCATCCGTCTCGATGATCAGCATGGCTTCCACGTCGAGCGGCAGGCCCAGGTGCATGGCCTCTTCGATGCAGGCGATGGCCGTCTCATCCATCATCTCCAGCGTCGCCGGGACGATGCCGGCGGCGAGAATGGCGTTGACCGTGCGCGCCGCGTCGTCCAGCGAGGCAAACTCGGCCAGCGCCGTGCGCGCGAATCGTGGCTGAGCAACCAGCCGCAGCAACGCCGTGGTGATAATCCCCAGCGTCCCTTCCGAGCCGACAAAGAGCGAGGTCAGGTCATAGCCCACGACGTTCTTGATCGCCTTGCCGCCCGTTTCGAGCACCCGCCCGTCGGCCAGGACGACGGTCAGCCCCATCACATAGTCGCCGGTGACGCCGTACTTGAGACAGCGCGGCCCGCCGGCGTTGCAGGCGATGTTACCGCCGATGGTCGACTGCTTGTTGCTCGAAGGATCGGGCGGGTAGAACAGCCCCACTTTGGCGACCGCAGCCTCCAGGTCGGAGGTGATCACACCGGCCTCGACCGTGGCGGTCATGTTCTCCCTGTCGATCTCCAGGATGCGGTTCATGCGGATCAGCGAGAGGACGATACTGCCGGGGGTCGGGATCGCGCCGCCAGCCAGCCCGCTGGCCATCCCGCGCGTGACGATGGGCACGCCGCGCTCCGCCGCCAGCCGCACCACCGCAGCGACCTCCTCCGTCGTCTCCGGCAACACCACCGCTTCCGGCAGATTCTGCTCGAACGTGCCGTCGAACGAATAGGCCACCCGATCGATAGGCGACGCCAACACCTTCCCCGCCCCAATCGCCTCCTCCAACAACCCCACCATCTCTCTCATCACTCACCTGCCCACTTGCTCACTTGCATACTTGCCTACTTGCCTACTTGCATACTTGCATACTTGCATACTTGCATACTTGCATACTTGCATACCTGCCCACCTGTCACCCCAACGCCTCCAACACAACCTCAACCACATCCTTGACCTTCATGCGCAGCCGCTCGGCGCGGGCCGCGTTGGAGAGCGTGCGCTCACACTGCTGGCAGGCCGAGACGAGCGTCTCCGCCCCCACCTCAGCAGCCTGGCGGATGCGCCGGCGGGAGATCGACTGGCTCACCTCCGGGGCAAAGCTCTCCAGGTTGCCCCCGCCGCCGCAACAGTGCGAGCCCTGGCGATTCTCCGCCATCTCGACCAGGCGCAGCCCGGGAATCGCCCGCAGGATGCGCCGCGGCGCTTCGAACACGCCGCTCTTGCGCCCCAGGTCGCAGGGATCGTGGTAGGTCACCGTTTCGGCCACCTCTTTCAGCGGCAGCTCCGTCGTCTCCAGCAGGTCGGCCAGAAACTCGGTGGCGTGCTGCACTTCCAGCCCCAGCTCCTCGACGCCGAGCGCCGCCGGGTAGGCGTGCTTCCAAAAATGGAAGCAGGAAGGACAGGTGGTGACGACCTTTTTCGCCCCCATCGCCTTGACCGCCACGACGTTGTGCTCGATCAGTTCCCGCGCCCGCTCCACCTCGCCGTTGATGAACAGCGGATAGCCGCAGCACCACTCCACCCCGCCCAGCAGCGCATAGTCCACCCCCAGCCGGTCGAAAACCTGCACCAGCGACTGGGGGATCTTGTAGCTGCGCGGGAAGAAGGAGCCGACACAGCCGACGAAATAGGCCACCTGGGCCTGCTCTTTGCCCAGGCCGCTGGGCGGCTGGGGCAGATTGGCCGCCCAGATCAGCCGCCCCTCGTTCTCCTCCGCCGAGATATTGCGGTAGCGGGCAATGCGCTCGTCCAGCTCAGAGAGCACGGGCGGCAGCAACCCCCGCCCGGCCAGCTCGCCGCGGGTCAACTCCAGGATGCGGTCGACGGCCACGCCGCTGGGACAGACAAAACTGCATGCCCCGCAGAGCAGGCAGCGGAAGAAAGCACTGGCGTAAGCATCGTCCGGCGCGTCCAGAATGCCCTCCCTGACCGCCCGCACCAGCGCCACCCGCGCGCGGGGCGAGTCGGTCTCGTTCAGGCTGTTGCGATAGCCAGGGCAGACAGAGAGACACAGCCCACAGCGGACGCAATGTAGCGCCTCTTCCTCCAACGAGCGCGCTTCCTCAACGTGCGGTTCACTCATTCCCCTCTCCCGTCTGTCCTCCCCCCACCACCGGCAACGTCAACAGAGCGTGCGGCACGATCAGCACCTCCAGCTCGTCGCCCAGCTCGCGGGCGGCCAGGGCCAGCGCCTCTCCCATCGTCGCGGCGGGGATCATCTTGCACGCCCTGACCACATCGGGCGTCTCGCTGCCCACGATCACCACCCGCGCTTCTTCCAGCACCCTGGCCATGACAAAGGCGCGCTGCTGGCCCGGCGGATAGCCGTTCTTGCGCGCGTCGTCGAGGATGAACTGGACGTCCGGCGCGTCGCGCATGGCGGCGAAAAAGCGCTGCTCGCCGACGCCGTCGCCGGCGCCCTCCTGGCAGCGCGCCGGGATGATGTACCAGCCACCCCGTCTGACCACTGGCGTCGGCGCAAAGTGCAGATAAGAAGGAGCACGGCTGGCCTGGTAGAGGTTGGCGTCCTTGGGAAAGCCCACCCCGCCGATGGCGATGTCGTACTGATGGGGGATGGGCACCTCATAGACAGAGCGGGCAAAGGCAACCAGCTCCATAAACGCCGCCTGGGTGTCGCCAGCAGCGACTTTGAGGATGCGCTTGTCGTCGTCCAGCACGGCGTTGAGGATAAAGCGCAGCCCGGCGCGGCGGGCCGCCTCGGTGATGGCCTCGTGGAAAGGATTGCCCTCGATGCGCCCCAGGCGGGTGCCAGGATGGTCGACAAACGCCGGGCCGTGGGTATGGGCGATGAGCCGCTCGCCCGCCGCCCCCACTGCCAGCGTCTTGCGCCCGCCGGAGTAGCCGGCGTACTGGTGCGGTTCGACGATGCCCGTCGCCAGCAGCAGGTCCGCCTCCACCGCCGCGCGGTGCGCCGAGACCGGCACGCCGTTGGGCGTGACGCCCAGGTCGACCAGCGCCGCCGGATTCTGCGGCTCGTTGTCGATGACGCGGTAGCGCTCTACGACAGCCCGGCCCAGTTTGGCCACCTTCTCTTCGGGCGTCGAAGGGCGGTGCATGCCGATGCCGCAGAGCAGGGTGATGTCCTCGTCGCGCACGCCGGCCGCTTCCAGTTCGCGCAGCAGCGCCGGCACCAGCAAGTGATCAGGGCTGGCGCGGGTGACGTCGGTAAAGACAATGCAGACCCGCTGACCGGGGCGAGCCAGTTCGCGCAGCGGCGGCGAGCCGATCGGCTGAGCCAGCGCCGCCGCGATGGCCCCCTCCACATCCGCCAGCGGCTCCACCGCCCGCGACGCGACCACCGTGCCCCGCATGCCCGCCGGCAGCTCGAACTCGAGATAGCTCTTGCTATAAGGAATGCGGTATGTGTTTTTCATAACCAGGCCCCAACCTTCAAGGAACAAGCCTCAAGAATCCCAGCCCTCGCTCCTTGTCTCCTTGTCCCCTTGTCCCCTTGTCCCCTTGTCTCCTCGTCCTACAACTCACACTCCACTCCCAACTCCTCCCCCATCGCCCGCAGGTCCGCCGCAACCTTGGCGTTGAGAGGGATGCCGTTGGCAAGTCGCTCTTCCGTCGCCTCGTACTCTTTCTCGCCGTGGATGTAGATGCGCGTCGCGCCTTCTGCTTTGGGGGCGTTCTTCAGGCGCTGCTGCAACTCGTCCATCGCCGCCTTGAACTCTTCCAGCGGACGGAAGCCGTCGACGCGCCAGGCGCCGAAAAAGTGGCCGATATTGGAGGGGAGCGGCTTGCCGTCGGCCGTCTTGGGATAGACCAGGTCAGCGAAAGCCGCGCCGGAAAGCACCGCGCTGAAAATATCGACCCACAGCGCCAGGCCGTAGCCCTTGTGACCGCTCAACAGCTCGCCCTCGCCGCCCAGCGGCAGCAGCCCGCCGCCAGCCCGTTTCTTGAAATTGTCCAGCACCCGCGCCGCGTCGGTCGTGCCGACGCCTCGCTCGTCGGTGGCCCAGCCCTGCGGCAGCGGCTTGCCCAGGCGGTTGTAGACCTCCAGCTTGCCCCGTGGCACGGTGCTGGTCGCCATGTCCAGCACGAACGGCCGCTCGCTGCCGGCCGGCGCCGCCACGGCGATGGGGTTGGTGCCCAGCATGGCGTTGCGCCCAAACGTGGGCACGACCAGCACATCGGCGTTGGTCATCGACATGCCGATGCAGTCATGCTCCAGCGCCATCATCGCGTAATAGCCGGCGATGCCATAGTGGTTGGAGTTGCACACCGCCACAAAGCCGGCACCGAACTCGCGGGCCTTGCGGATCGCCATCTGCATGGCCCGGTACGAGACCGGCTGACCCAGGCCGCCCCCCGCGTCGATCGTCGCCGTCACCGGCATCTCGGTCAGGATCTTGATGTCGGGGTGGACGAGCATCATGCCGTTGCGGATGCCCTCCACATAGCGCCGCAGGCGGGCCACGCCGTGGCTGTCGACCCCGCGCAGGTCCGCCGCCACCAGCACGTCGGCCGTGATCCGCGCGTCCTCCTCCGGCACGCCGAGCTTTTGGAACACCCGCGTGCAGAAATCCTTCAAGGGCTCTGCCCAGACCTGTACTGTCTCTGCCATTTTTCCTCCTTCGGGTTGCTGACCAGCAGTCAATTGCCGCCAAAGCCACATGCTACCACATCCCGCAATTAAGGCCAAGTGACAACTCTCCCCTGACCCTCTGCAGCCTATCACTCTCCAGTTCGCAGGGCACTGCGAGCAGTTATCCTGCACCGCCGGGCGATGGGTGTTCGTAGCAAAAGGGTGGAGCGCCCCGCCCCCTCTGCTCCCGCCGGGTCTGCGGCCCGGCGGCCCCACCGGCGAGGGTCACAGACCGTGAAATTTGTGAAATCTGTGGCCAAAAAACAGCGGCCCCACTGGCGGGGGTCACAGACCCCCGCCGAGCAATGGGGTGCCCCACGCCGGCGTTTTGCTTCGAACCCCCTCCCCTATTCGCACTTGCGCCCGCGCCCCAGACAGTGTAACATGCGTCCATCACTTGCAGGAGGTGTGCAATGGCAGAGACGATGCAGGAACTGCTCAAGATTTCCTCGGCAGCGGTGGACGAGATCAACGCTTTGCTGCTCGACCCCCATAACCGTGCGGTCAAGGCCTTTCTCGATGTGGTGGCCAAATACGGGACGCCGGAGGAGATCAACCGCAAGGCCGCCGAGGCGCGCCAGTTCCCCCGCCTGATGGCGCGGCTGAAGGAGGTGGCGCCCGACTATGTGCGCGACCTGGAGTGGCTGAGCGAACAGCGCGACCGCGGCGCCTTTATCACAGTGGCCGACTACCGGCGCAAGGTGCTTGGCCCGCAGGCCGACCGGATGACGTTCAAGGACGATTTTGCCGTCACGCTCGAGATCAGCGCGCTGCAGTATTTTCCCTTCCTCATCGCCGAGGCCCAACAGGCCATTGAACGGGGCGAGCTGATGCCGGGCCGCTATATCCGCGTGCGCAAGATGAAGGAGCAGGAAGGCGACGGCGACATCCTGGCCGTGGCGGCAGCGATGCAGATCGTCGGCGCCAGCTATGTCGAGACGCTGGACACCAAAGGCACCGACGGCTCCAACGTCCACCTGGGCGGGCCGGCGACGATCACCGGCTACTTTGGCGGCGTGGGTCAGCCCAACGGCTATGCCCTCAAGTGGCTCGACGAGTTCCTCTACTACTACACGACCTATGGCATCCAGCAGGTGCTCAACGTCAATCCGGGCACGGTCCTGCTGGGCTATTTCCTCTACAAGCTGGGCGTCGACAACGAGTTCAAGATCTCGGTCTATATGGGCAACGACAATCCCTACGCCGCGCTGTGGACGCTGATCGGGGCCAAGCTCTTCTCGCGGCCCGACGGCACCAGCCCGCTGATCGGCTTCAACTGGTCGAACTCGGTCAACAACGAGACGATGGAGATCACGGCGCAGATCCGCCGCGACCTGGGCTTTGAGGACGTGGTGCGCTTTGAGCATCACATCACCGAGACCTACAAGTCGATCGTGCGTCAGCCCTACGATCGGCTGGCGGAGCTGGTCGAAATCGCCGACCACGTCCCCAACATCTCGGCCAAACACGAGGGCGGCGTGCCCGAGCTCGACAGCACGCGCGAGCACCCGTCGGACATCCTGGACTATTTCCGCGACAAGGAAGAGGTCATCGCATCGGGCGACTGGGAGCACCTGTTGCTCAACTATCTGGACAAGCATGCCTCGGTCAACCGCACGGCGCGGGCGCTGACGGAGCACGGCCTCTCCTTCATCGCAGCCCGTCACCTGCACCACCGCTAATTTCGAGACCCCGGCAAGACCTCGGAGGCTTTTCCAAACCTTCGAGGTCTTTTTTTGTCTATAGACAATCTATCTGCACTTTCGCGGGAGGGTGGCGGAAATGACTGCTCTGTATGTTTCTATCCAAAGAAAAGCGCGGGGGCAAATTTTTGTTTTTCGATTATAATTTAGATTTGGAGTGGAAGAGCATGGAGTGGCTTGACCAACTGGCAGGCGAGAAGGCAGAAGACCAACTGCGACTGCTGATGTCGATCATCGAGCAAAGCACAGAAGGCTTTGCCATCGTCGACCTGGAAGGGCACATCATCTTCTTGAATGAAGCTTTTGCCGCTGCCCACGGTTATACCGTGGACGAGCTGGTGGGCAAAAACCTCTCCATCTTTCACACCCCCGATCAGATGGCGGCGGTCGAAGAGGCCAACCGTCAGATCCGCCAGACCGGTCAGTTCAGCGGCGAGATCTGGCATGTGCGGCGGGATGGCTCGGTCTTTCCCACGCTGATGCAGAACGCCCTGCTGCGAAACGAGCGCGGCGAGCCGATCGGCATGATCGGCACCCTGCGCGACATTACCGACCTCAAGGAAGCCGAGGAGGAACTGCGGCAGTCCGAGCAACAGTATCGGGAGACGCTGCGCGCGATGGGAGATGCCATCCACGTCGTCGACCGTGACCTGCGCATCCTGCTGTTCAACACGGCCTTTGAGCAATGGTGCCGCGACCTGGGCCTGGAAAGCAGGCCGCTCGGGCGGACGGTTTTCGAAGCTTTCCCCTTTCTGCCCCCTCAAGTCCGTGACGAGTATCTTCAGGTTTTCAAGACGGGCAGAACCGTGCTGACAACCGACGTGCCGGCCTGTATCGATGGCCACGAGCTGTTCACCGAGACGCGCAAGATTCCCGTTTTTCGAGGCGATCAGGTTGTCTACTGCGTCACGGTGGTGCGGGACGTCACTGCACAGCAGCGGGCGGAGGAGGGACTGCGCCGCTATGCCCATCGCATCGAGACGCTGCGCGAGATCGAGCGGGCCGTGCTGGCCGCCCAGTCGCCAGCGGCAATCGTCCAGGCGGCGCTGCTGCGCGTCCATCTGCTGGTGCCGTGCCGCTGGGCCAGCGTTGCCATCCTGGCCGAGCGCGGCGAGGAAGCGGAGGTGTTGACCTTTTCCCGCGACGATGAATCGATCGTCCGCGACGAGGGCTATTTCCCCACCCGCGAGTTGGGCGATATCGACATTTTCCGCCGCGGCGAGCCGCTTCTGATCGACGACGCCAGCGCCGGGGGGCACATTCCGCCCGGCCTGGCCTCTCTCGCGGGCAAAGGACAGCGCGCCTTTGTCCATGTGCCACTGCTGGCCCATGGCGAGCTGATCGGGCTGTTCAGCCTGGCCTCGGACCAGGCGGGCGCTTTCAGCGCCGATCACGTCGAGGTGGCCCACGAGATAGCCGATATGCTGGCGATCGCCATTCAGAACGCCCGCCTGCTGCAGCGGGAACACGAACGTCGATCGGTGCTGGAAGCCGTGCGCCAGGCCAGCCTGCATCTGACCTCCAGCCTCGACCTGCAACAGGTTCTGGAAACGATCCTCGAGCATGGACAGGAACTGGTCGCAGCGGACGAGGGCCATATCTTTCTGTACGACGGCGAACAGCTCTCCTTTGGCGCAGCGCTGTGGGCCGGGCAGCGACAGAGGGAGCCCTATGCCGAACCGCGGACACACGGCCTGACCTACACGGTCGCCCGGCGCGGCGAGCGTATTGTCGTTCCCCGCGTCAAAGACGATCCGCTCTTTGCAGACTATGGCTGGGAGAGCAGCATCGTCGGCCTGCCGCTGCGCATCGGCAAGCAGGTGATCGGGGTCATGACCTTTACCTTTGAGCATCCGCACGTCTTCAGCGCAGACGAGTTGAACGCCCTCGATCTGCTGGCCGACCAGGCCGCTATTGCCGTGGAGAACGCCCGGCTCTTCCAGGCCGAGCAGCAGCAACAGCGCCGCCTGGCCCTGCTGGCCGAAGTTGCGCGCCTCACAGCCTCTGTGTTCGACGCAAATGTGCTGCTGCAAGCCGTCGCCGACAGCATCCAGCGCCACTTTGACTACCAGACGATCGAGCTGTTCACCCTCGACGAGGAGACGGACGAACTGGTGCTGTGCGGCTATCGCGGCCCGCTGACCGAAGCGCCGGAAACGGTCACGCCGGGCACCTACCGTCAATCGCTCGACGTGGGCATCGTCGGCTACGTCGCGCAAACGGGCCAGTCATACAACGCGCCCGACGTCAGCAGCGCCCCCTTCTATTACGCCGCCGTGCCGGGCATCCGTTCCGAGCTGTGCGTGCCCATCCGCCAGAAGAGCCACGTGATCGGCGTGCTGAACCTGGAGAGCAATCAGCCAGCGCGCTTTGGTCCCGACGACCAATCACTGCTGGAAGCAGTGGCCGACACGGTGGCCATCGGCCTGCAGAACGCCCGCCTCTACCGCGAGCTCCGGCAGCACACCGTAGAACTCGAAGCGGCGCTGGAGCAGTTGAAAGAACTCGACCGGCTCAAGAGCGAATTCATCCAGAACGTCTCGCACGAGCTGCGTTCGCCGATTGCCCTCATTCGCGGCTATGCCGACCTGCTCGAGGCCGGCGATCTGGGGCCGCTGCGGCCCGAACAGCAGGAGCCGGTGGCGATCATCGCCCGCCGGACGCGCATGCTGGCCGAGCTGGTCGAAGACATCACCCTCATCCTGGGTGCAGAGGCCCGCCCGCTGGCGCGCGAAGCGGTGCCGTTGGACGAGCTGGCTCGCGCAGCCGTGAAAGACTTTAAGCTGCCTGCCGAAAGAGCAGGGTTGACCCTGAAAGCCGACATTGCCCCCAACCTTCCTCCCGTCGCCGGTGAGTCGATCTACCTGCGCCGCGTGTTGGACAACCTGATCGGCAACGCCATCAAGTTCACCCCGCCCGGCGGCAACATCACGGTGCGCCTGTGGCAGGAGGATCAGCGGCTCAAGCTCCAGGTCAGCGACACGGGAATCGGCATCGCTCCCGAGCAGCAGGAACGGGTGTTCGAGCGGTTCTACCAGGTGGACGGCAGCAGCCGGCGGCGCTACGGCGGCGTTGGGTTGGGACTGACGCTGGTCAAAGAGGTCGTCACCAGCCTGGGCGGCACGGTCAAACTGGAGAGCGAGCCGGGCCAGGGCAGCACGTTTACGGTTGCTCTGGATGTGTGGTCAGCGTAGCGTCCTCGACCAGATCCAGTTGGGCCAGCAGCCGCAGCGTCTCCTGCGCCTCTGCCTGGTCGATCTGGCTGATGGCAAATCCAGCGTGGACGATCACATAATCGTCCACCCTCGCTTCTGGCACATAGGCCAGGCAGACCTGGCGGACGATGCCGCCAAAGTCGACTTTGCCCATGCGCATCAGCGAGGACTCGTCCGTCTCCAGGATACGGCCAGGGACAGCCAGGCACATCAGAGCGACTCCTTGCGTTTTTCGACCTGAGAGCGCAGCCAGCCGAGCCAGGCATTCAGCCCCTCGCCCGTGCGGCAGGAAAGGGGGAAGAAGGCCACGCCGGGATTGAGCGCCTCCACGCCACGCCGGAAATAGTCGACGTCGAAATCAAAGGCATCCAGGACGTCGATCTTGTTCAAGACCAGCGCATCGACGCCGCGGTACATCGGCGGGTATTTGTAGGGCTTGTCATCCCCCTCCGGCACGCTGGCGATCAGCACGCTGGCGTGTGTGCCCAGTTGGAAAGAGGCGGGGCAGACCAGATTGCCGACGTTTTCCACGATGAGCAGGTCAAGCTCGTCCAGCGGCAGTTGCGGGAGCGCCCCTTGCAGCATCGCCGCGTCCAGGTGACACTCGCCGCCAGTGCTGATCTGGACGGCGGGGACGCCCAGAGCGGCGATGCGCTCGGCGTCGATAGACGATGCCAGGTCGCCGTCCACCGCACCGATGCGCAGCTCATCGCGCAGCGCCCGCACCGTGCGCGCGATCAGGCTGGTCTTGCCCGCCCCTGGCGAGGCCATCAGGTTGACCGCCCAGACGCCGGCGGCGTCGAGGCGGGCGCGGTTGGCTGCGGCTAACTGATCGTTGGCGCTGAGGATTTGTTCGACAACAGGAACGCGACGGCCCATCATTTTCTCCAGGGCCGAGTATACCGCAAACAGAAGAAACGACAAGTAGAGGTAGGGCGGGCCTGGAGCCCGCCCTACAAACCCTCCCTATGCCATTATTTGACCTTGATGTCGATCTTTTTGCACTCTTTGCCAGGCGTCACTTTGGGCAGCGTGACCGTCAGAACGCCCTTCTTGAACGTGGCGCTGGTCTTGTCCGCGTCGATCTCGCAGGGCAGGGGGATCGAGCGGTGGAACGAGCCGTAGGAGCGCTCGACGTGGTAATAGTTCTCGCTGCGATCCTCCTTCTCGACCCGCTTTTCGCCGCGGATGGTGAGGGTGTTGTGGGAAAGCGATACCTCGACGTCACGCTCGTCCATGCCGGGCAGTTCGGCCGAGACGCGGAACTCGCGGTCGGTCTCGACGACGTCGATGCGCGGGCTAAAGCCCTCCCACGGTTCCCAGGCGCCAAAAGGAGCCAGGCCCCAGCCACGGAAGAACTCGTCAAAGAGACGGTCCATGTCGCGCTCCCAGTCGTAAAGGGACAGGCCCCTTTCCTGTCGCACCGGCACCTTGTTCCCTTCACGCTTCCACGGAATCAGATCGGTGATCGGCATGGCTCTCACCTCCTTTCACCAGAAGCTGTTCTCTACCCCGCTTTGATCGCGATCTTGTGCGTCGCCGGAGTCGCTTTGGGCAGGTGCAGGCGCAGCACGCCATCTTTGACCGCGGCCTCGATGCCGTCGCGGTTGATCTCGGCCGGGATCGTAAAGCGCCGCTGATAGTCGCCCACGCGATACTCGGCATAGGCCAGGCTATAGCCCTGGTAGCTCTCCGGCTCGACATAGCCGTTGATGGTCAGCACGTCCTTCTCCAGCATCACCTCGACGCTCTTCTCGTCGACGCCGGGCATGTCGGCCAGGACGACGATGGCCTCTTCCGTCTCATAGATGTCGACGCGGGGCACAAAGGCGATGCGCTCGCGGGTGCGCTCGGCATCGCTCTGGACAATCTGCTTCTCCGTCCCTTGAACCTGCAGTTCACCTTGAGCTGTCATCTCAGCACCTCCTCCATTACCCAGCCTGCACAGCGATCTTTTTCGGCTTGTCCGCCTCGGCGCGAGGCAGAGTGACCTTGAGCACGCCCTTCTCCAGGGATGCTTCCACCCTGTCCGCCGCAACCTGGAAGGGGAGCTGGAAGGTACGGGTAAAGCGCCCATAGCCGCGCTCCCGCCGATGATAGACCGACCCCTCACCCAGCTCCAGGGGCTCGCGGCTGCCGGAGATCGTCAGCACGTTGTCCTTGACCGAGATGTCCAGGCTGGCGGCGTCGACGCCGGGCAGTTCGGCGGTGACGATGACGCCCTCGTCGTTGCTCCAGATGTTCATCGCCGGGTAGCCCATACCGAGCCCAAACTGGAGGCGCGGCCAGCTCGTCAGAAGCTGGTTCATCTCGCGTTGCAGGCGGCTCATCTCACGCCATATCGACATGGGGAAAAACGCTCTCTCCAACATCTCTCACCACCTCCTCATTTATGAGTTTGTTGCGCCTCCTATTTTATCGATTTGCATTAGAACAACGCTAGACGAAGCGTAGAAAAAGATAAGAACCATGTTTGCCGCGCTCGCCTGCGTCCGAGTTTCGCTCCGGGCAGGCCTGCGACCCGCCAGAGCTGGCAGGACGGCGGGGTCACAGACACCGCTGGCGCAGAAAAGACAGGGGGACAAGGGGACAAGGAGACAAGGAGACAAGGAGACAAGGGGACTGCTCTTGGAGAATCTCCCCCTCTCCTTGTCTCCCCCTCTCCTTGTCTCCCCCTCTCCTTGTC
>DAOTYD010000061.1:0-1908 GCA_034435295.1 Anaerolineae bacterium
AGGTATGAGCGGGAGCGAGAGGTCGCTATAGCGGCGGCGACGCAGGCGGCGGCGCTGTGCCAGGCCGTGCGCGCTGAGCGGGTGACCGTCGAGGCGGTCGAAAAGGGCGACAAGAGCCCGGTGACAATCGCCGACCTGGGTTCGCAGGCGCTGGTCTGCCGCGCGCTGAAGGAAGCCTTCCCCGATGATCCCATCGTCGCCGAGGAGGACGCCACAGCGCTGCGCCAGCCAGAGGGGGCGCAGCGGCTGGCGGAGGTGACCGCCTATGTGCGCCGCTTCTGCGCCGGGGCGACGCCCGCCGCGGTCTGCGACTGGATCGACGCCGGCAGAGGGAGCGTGGCGGAGCGCTTTTGGACTCTCGACCCCATCGACGGCACCAAGGGCTTTTTGCGCGATGACCAGTATGCGGTGGCCCTGGCGCTGGTCGAGGGCGGCGCGGTGCAGGTGGCGGTCCTGGGCTGCCCGGCGCTGCCGCTGGCGCTGGACGAGCCGGGCGGGGTGCGCGGCGTGCTCTTTGTCGCCGTGCGCGGCATGGGAGCGGCGATGGCTGCCATCGGCCGCGCGGGGTGGCGCCCCATCCACGTCAGCCGGCCAAAGGACCCGGCACAATGGCGCTTTGTCGAGAGCGTCGAGGCGGGCCATGGCGACCACGAGCGGCAGGCCGCTGTGGCGCGGGCGGTGGGGATCAGCCGCCCGTCGCTGCGCATGGACAGTCAGGCCAAGTACGGCGCCGTCGCCCGCGGCGACGCTGCGCTCTACCTGCGCCTGCCTTCGCCAGCGCAGCCGGACTATCGTGAAAAGATCTGGGACCACGCCGCAGGCTCGCTGATCGTGGAGGAGGCCGGCGGGCGGGTGACCGACATGGAGGGCCGTCCCCTCGACCTGGCCTCGGCCGAGCGGATGGGGCACAACCGCGGCGTCATCGTCAGCAACGGCGCGCTGCACCAGGCCGTCCTCCGCGCGCTGGGCTGATGTCCGCTCACCGGTGATGACCCCCCTGTGGCTCGCACTTGACGGCCCGCCATAAACATATTACACTGTGGGCCAGTAGCGGGACATGGCCAATTTCGACGAAACTGCTCTGGTCCAGGCCGCCCAGCGCGGCAACCTGGACGCCTTCAACGAGCTGATCCTGGCTTACCAGGACCGGGTTTATAACCTCGCCTACCGCATCATGGGCGATCCGGCGGCTGCGGGCGACGCCACGCAGGAGGCGCTGATCGCCGCCTATCGCCATCTCTCGACCTTTCGCGGCGGTTCGTTCGTGGCCTGGCTGCTGCGCATCGTCGCCAACCGCTGCTATGACGAGCTGCGCCGCCAAAAACGCCGTCCGGCGATCTCGCTGGAGGACATGGGCGAGGTCGACGAAGACGCCAACCCTACCTTGATCGACGACGGCGAGTCGCTGCAGGAGCGCGTCGAGCGCTGGGAGCTGGCCGAATACTTGCAAAAAGCGATCAACGCGCTGCCCCCCGACCAGCGCGCAGTGGTCGTCCTCTCCGACGTGGGCGGGCAGGCCTATGCGGAGATTGCCGCCGCCCTGGGCATCCCCATCGGCACGGTCAAATCGCGCCTGGCACGCGCCCG
Organism: Anaerolineae bacterium; assembly: GCA_034435295.1. Classification (GTDB taxonomy): domain Bacteria; phylum Chloroflexota; class Anaerolineae; order B4-G1; family DUEL01; genus DAOTYD01. The sequence goes on from DAOTYD010000061.1 coordinate 1,588, forward strand.
CGCCCGTCTGCGCGACCTGCTCCAGGAGCAGAAGGAACTTTTGCCAGCAGCCTATCGTCTTGGGAATGAGGCTGAGCGATGAAAGAGCAACGGAAAAAGATGCGCGATGATGAGCTGCTGTCCGCCTACATCGACGGGGCGCTGACGCCCCGCGAGCAGGCGCGCCTGGAGGCGCGCCTGGCGGTCGAACCCGCTCTGCGCGAACGGCTCGACGCGCTGCAAGAGACGGTGATGCTGCTGCGCCAGCTCCCCCAGGTGCCCGCGCCGCGCAACTTTATTCTCAGCCCGGCGATGGTGCGGCCTGCGCCGTCCATGCCCGCC
>DAOTYD010000062.1:0-3893 GCA_034435295.1 Anaerolineae bacterium
TGCAAGTATGCAAGTTGGTTCAAGGAGGGGCGTGCCAGGTTTGGAGGATGGCGGAGTGCAGCAGGCCGTTGGTGGCGAGGATGGCAGGCTGACCCACTATCCAGCTCTCTCCTTCCCAACCGCTGATGGTCCCACCCGCCTCGGCGATGAGCAGGCTGGCCGCGGCGGTGTCCCACGGATGGAGGCCGGTCGCAAAGTAGGCGTCCAGCCAGCCAGCGGCAATATAGGCCAGCGCCAGCGCCGCCGAGCCCAATGAGCGCACGGTGCGGCAGCGCGGCGCCAACGCCTCCAGACGTCGCAGCGTCTCGGTGCGGTCCTGGTCGCTCTTGGCCCAATCCAGGCCGATGACAGAATCGATCAGATGAGCGGTGGCGCTGACGCGGATGGCGCGCCCGTTGAGCGCAGCGCCTCCCCCGCGCCGCGCGGCAAAGGTGTGGCCGCGCAGCGGGTCGTGTATCACCCCCACCAGCGGCGTCCCCTCCACCACCGCGGCCACAGCAACACAAAAGGTCGGGTGGCCACGGGCATAGTTGGTCGTCCCGTCCAGGGGGTCCACGATCCACAGACAGCCGCCGCCCTCCAGCGCGCCGGCCTCCTCGGAGAGAATGGCGTCGTGGGGGAAATGGGCGCGGAGGACGGCCAGAACGATCTGTTCGGCAGCCGTGTCGGCGTCGGTCACGTCGTCGCGATAGCCTTTGGAGGCGACCTCTCGCTGCTGTGCGGCGCGGGCCAGCAGCTCGTCGCCAGCCTGACGGGCGGCCTCCAGCGCCGCGCTCAGCATGGCGTCGATGGCCCGCATTCCGGATGCGCCCGCTTCCCTCACGCCCATGTGCTCCTCATTGGCCCCTCCTGCCACGCCCAGACGGTCACTCGGTGAGGGATTCGTTGCACAGGCGAAGGATGCGCACCAGTCCCGGCGCCGGCTCTGCCCCCTCGGCGACATCGCGCAGCAGGCCCTCCACTTCGCGGCGGCAGCGGTCATAGCCGGTGACCGCCGGCTCGGCGACCAGCTCGTTTTCCAGCAACCCCAACGCCGTCTGGTAGAGAGCGTCTTGCTGCAACTCCGCCCCCAGCAGCGCAGCGGTCGAGGCCCGCGTGGGCATGGTGTGGGTAGCCTCAACCCAGCGTGCCTGCTGGGGGGGAGCACTCAGCCACCTGACCAGCAACCAGGCTGCCAGTTGCCGTTCCGGCGTCGTGCGCAGGATGACATAATCCAGGCCATAAACCGCGACGAGAGGCGTCTCCAGCGTCGTGGGCAGGGGGATGATCGACCAGTCGAAATCCGCCCCGGCAGCGACGGCATCGTGAATTTCGGGCAGGGCAGATGTACTGTCGATGATAAAGAGAATTCGACCCGCGCCAAAGTCAGTCCGGTCGCCCTCCCGCTCGACCGTCCATGTTGCACAGCCATCCGCCACGAGCGCACGGATGAGATCGAGTGTCTCCAGACCGCTGGCGTTGCCAAAGGCATACCCTGCCGCGCCCTCTTCGAGCATCTGGCCACCGTGGTTGGCCAGCATATCGACAAAAGTCACCGCATCGATGGAAAAGGCATAGCCACGTGCGCCTGTGCCGGCGGCAGAAGCGGCGCAGGCCATCTCGCGGAAAGCGTCCCACGTGCGCGGCGGCTCTGTGTAACCCAGCTCGTACATCAAGTCCTGGTTGTAATAGAGCACCTCGACGGAACGGCTGGCGGGCAGGCTGTAGAGGCCCTCGAACTGGGGCAGGACGCTGACGGCGACGAAATCCTCCCTCTCGCTCTGCGTCAACCCCCAGGTGCGCTGCTCGACATAGGGCGTCAGTTCGACCAGCGCCTGGCGGCCAACATATGTAGCGACCTGGTACGGCGCGGCGATCGAGAGGTCGGGCAGAGACCCCGTTTCGATGCGTTCCTCGATAGCCTGGTAGAGGGCAACAGTCGAACCGGCTGATTCCCCCACCACCGTGATACGCCAGGGATTGGTCGCGTTGAACTCGTCGAGCAGGGCCAAAAGCACCTCCTCGCGGTGGCCGCTGTAGGGGTGCCAGAAGGCGATCACCTGCCCCCGCGGGTCGACAGAGCTCAGATCTTCGGCGGGAGGCGCATCGAGCGGCTGGCCTGCGCCACTGGAGCAGGCAGCAAGAAACAGCACGAGCGCTGCAGCGATCAGGCGGGCCGAGAGCCGGGCAAAAGACATCCTGTTCCTCCCGAAACGTTTGTCCGCAACTATAACACCGTCGGCAACTTGCGTCAACCAGAAATCGCGGCGGGGCGCCCTATGCGCCCCGCCGCGTTTGGGCCAGCAAGAGCGGCTCCTATGGCATCAGCTCTGCCTGGAGCTCGTTGGCCTGCTCCGTCAGAGCATCCAGCGTGGCCTGGATGTCGGCGCCCTGCATGATCGCGTTGAAAGCCTGCGTCGCCGCATCGCGGACACCCTGGTAGGAGATCAACTGCGGCTCATACGTGCCGTAGGGCAGCAAGGCAACGGCCTGCGCCCACTGCGGATTCTCCTCCAGGTAGTCGGTCAGCAGGTCGGCGGTGCTGGCGCGGGTGGGGAAGTAGCCGCTGACGCGGCACCATTCCGCCTGAACTTGGGGTGAGGTGAACCACTTGATGACCAGCCAGGCTGCCAGTTGGGTTTCGGGCGTGGTGGCGGGGATCATGACATCGCCGCCATAGATGTTCTGGACCGGTTCGGGGGTGGTGTGTGGTACAGCGATGACGCTCCAGGTGCCCGTGTTGCCGACAGCTTCCATATCGCTCTGGTAGTAGGGGATGCCGGAACTGGAGCCCATGGTGAAGATGGCGCGGCGGGCAGCGAACTCGGGGTTGGGATAGCCCTCGGTGTAGAAGTAGGCGCAGCCGTCGTCGTACAGTTGCTTGAGGAAGGTCATGGCATCGATGGTCGCCTGGCCGTTGTAGACGTAGCCCATGCCATCCTCGGTCAGCACGTTGCCGCCAAAGGCAAAGGTCCATGCGGCCACAGCGGAGGCGTCGTCGCGCAGGATAAAGCCGCCGGTGCCGTCGCCGTTGGCCGCCGCCGCGGCGCAGGCGATCTCGCGGAACTCTTCAGGCGTGGTGGGCGGGTTGGGGAAGCCAAGCTCCTCGCCCCAGGTGTTGTTGTAGTAAATCACCTCCATCGAGCGGTTGGGAGGGAAGCCCAGGCGCGCGCCGCCAAAAGCGGGATGGACGCCCTGCTCCAGGAAGGCAGGGTAAAAGTCGGCCTTTTCCTCGGGGGTAAGGCCTCAGACCGGGTCATCGATGTAGAGGTTCATATCGGCCAGGCCGCCGGCCAGCGCGTAAAAGGCCTGGTCGTTCTGGTAGCCGACCACCAGTCCGGGCAGCTCGCCGCTGGCGATGCCGGCGTTCATCTTGTCGCGGATGTCATTGTAGCCGCCCTGGTACTCTGGCACGAGCGTGATGCCACATTCATTGGTCGCGTTGAACTCGGCGCTCACCTGGTCCAGCCACTCCTGGCGGCCACGAGTGTGCTGATGCCACCAGACCACCGTCTGCCCGCGCGGGTCGATGCCGGCCAGCGGGCCTTCGGTCGCCGGGGCGCAGGGTTCGGACACCACCGGCGGCTCTGCAGTGGGCGCTTCGGTGGGCGCTTCGGTCGGCGCTTGCGTGGGCGCCTCGGTCGGCGCAGCGGTGGGCGTAGGAGCAGGCGTGGGTTTGCAGGCCACGGCCATCGGCACAACCAGCGCCAGGATGATCATACATGCCACAAGTGTTCGTGCTTTCATTGTTTTCTTCTCCTCCTGAGATGAGTGATTGAACTGCTCTATGGGTACCCTTAGAGCCTATCCGAATAACCCTGCTGCCCGAAGGGCAATGAGAGCACAGGCAAAATGCAGAAAAGCGATGTAATTCTCCGCCTCCTTTTCCCAACGAATGAGGATGCGCCGGAAGC
>DAOTYD010000063.1:0-10334 GCA_034435295.1 Anaerolineae bacterium
TTCTCTACGGTGCAGCGATGAGTCTGGGGGCCAAGAAGCACGACCGCTATCTGCTGCCGGTCTTTCCACCGCTTGCCCTGGCTGCGGCGATCGGGTATCGCTTATCGCTTATCGCTTATCGCGTACCGCCTATCGTGCTTCGTGTATCGCGTCTCGCGCATCGCGCATCGCCTATCGCTTCTCCTCCCCTTGTCTCCTTGTCCCCTTGTCCCCTTGTCTCCTTGTCTCCCTGTCCCCTTGTCCCCTTGTCCCCCTTACCTTTTGCTGCACACCTCCTGCTTCAGCACGCCGACGAACGGCAGGTTGCGGTATTCTTCGCCATAGTCCAGCCCGTAGCCGATGACAAACTCGTCGGGAATCTCGAACCCCACCCAATCGACCGGGACGGGGATCTCCCGTCGTGACGGTTTGCTGAGCAGAGAGCAGACGCGCAGCGTGGCGGGGTTACGCGTGCTGAGGTTACGCGTGATATAGCTCAACGTCCGCCCCGAATCGACAATGTCCTCGACGATCAGCACGTGGCGGCCTTCGATGTTCTGCTCCAGGTCGAGCAGGATGCGTACCACGCCGCTGCTGACGGTGCCGCCACGGTAGGACGAGATCTCCATAAAGTCGATCTCGTGGCGGATGGTCATGTAGCGGGTCAGATCGGCCAGAAAGATAAATGCCCCTTTGAGCACGCAGACCAGGAGGGGCGGCTCCTGGCCGGCATAGGTCGCGTCAAGCTCGGCGGCAATTTCCCTGACGCGGGCTTGCAGCCTCTCTTCATCGATCAGGATCCTGGCCACATCATCACGCAGGCCCATGCGTTTCCTCCTTGTCCTCTGGTCTCCCCCTCTCACAAAAAGGGCTGAAGCAGCTCCAGGATGCGCATCAGCGGCGCCACGTCCGCTTCGCTGAACTGGTTCAGCCGGTCCGAGTCGATGTCCAGCACCGCGATCACCCGCTCTCCCTTCATCAGCGGCAGGGCGATCTCGCTCCTGGAGCGCGGGTCGCAGGCAATGTGGCCGGGAAACTGCTCCACGTCCGGCACAACTACAGGCCGGGCCGTCTGTGCGCAGTGCAGGCAGACGCCGCGCCCCTTCAGCACCTGGCAGGCCAGCGGTCCCTGGTACGGCCCGATGTGCAGCTCGTCGTCGCCGGCCACGAAATAAAAGCCGGTCCAAAAGTGATGCGACAGTTTGTGATGCAGCACAGCGCAGACTGTCGCCATAGCCGCAATCAGGCTGGGCGAGTAGCCTTCGATCAGTTCCTTGAGCTGCACATAGAGGCGCTGGTAGCGCGCTGCCCTTTTGACCTCTGCCGAGGGGCTAGTCATTGCAGGCTGGCGTGGTGCAGTAGCGGGCGTCGAGAATCTGCAGGCCCATCTCCTGCATCGCCGCGACGAGCCGATCCTCCGGCACATCGGCAACCTTGACCATCAACTGGTAGAGTTCGGGCTCGCGCGTTGGCAAAGTGCCCAGCGCCATGATGTTGCCGCCCATCTCGGCAATGCGACTGGTGATGCGGGCGATGGTCCCCCTGGCGCCAGGAACCAGCAGGCTGAGGCGCACCCCCTCCTGGCGGGCGGCAAAGAGCTCGAGAAAGATCTTGAACAGATCGGTCTCGGTGATGATCCCCACCAGCTCGCTGCCGCGCAGCACCGGCAGGCCGCCGATCTTGTGGTCGGCCATGATGCGCGCTGCCTCCTCCAGGGGCGTATCCTCGGTGACGGTGATGACATCCCGCGTCATGATGTCCTTCAGCTTGATTTTGGACAGGAGATAGGGGATCTCATAGATGCTCAACGTCGTCGCCGGAGAGGGCGAGACTTTGAGCAAATCCAGCTCGGAGACGATCCCCACCATCCTGCCCTTCTTGTCCACCACTGGCAGGCGGCGCACTCTGGCCTTGCGCATGATGTCCAGCGCCTCGTCGATCGAAGCGTTCTGGAACACCGTGACCGGGTTTTTGGTCATTTTTTCTCCAACGAGCATGGCATTATCCTCCTTGTCAATCGCTGATCGCTGATCGCTTATCGCTTATCGCTCATCGCATATCGCATATCGCTTATCGCATATTGCTTATCGCTTGTTGCTCATCGCTTGTTGCTCATTTCTTGTTGCTCATCGCCTGTTGCTTCATTGCTTGTTGCTCATCGCTTGTTTCTCGTTGCTTGTTGCTCATCGCCTGTTGCTTCATCGCTTGTTGCTCACTGAACCACAGCTAATCAGCAATACACGATGGCCGATAAGCGAGCGATATGCGATAAGCGATATGCGATTAGCAATAAGCGATATGCGATACGCGATACGCGAATTGTACCCAAAGCGGCAAAATCCGCCAGTGACTAGAGCCGCTGCCAGAGGCGGGCCGCCAGTTCGCGCGAGCGGGCGGTGATGGCCTCTTCGTCCAGGGTCAGCAACTGACGGTCGCGCATCAGGACGCGCCCGGCGCAAACGGTGGCGGTGATCATCGACGCCTCGACGCCAAAGAGCAGATGCCAGGGCAGATTGCCCGCCGAAAGGGGCGTGGCGGGATGGTAATCGAGAAAAACCAGGTCCGCCGCAGCGCCAACGCTCAACTCGCCCAGGCGCAGGTCGGGCCAAAAGACGCGCGCCAGCGCCGCGTTGTTGGCATAGGCCAGGCGCATCACCAGGTCGCCGGGCATCGCCCGCGGGTCGCGCTGCTGCAGCTTGTGCACCAGGTAGGCCGTCTTGATCTCGGCGAACATGTTGTTGGAAAAGCCGTCGTTGCCCAGGCTGACGCGCACGCCAGAGGCCAGCATGCGCTCCACCGGCGCCACCCCCACCCCATTGTTCATGTTCGAGCGCGGCTGGTGGGTGACCCACGTGCCACTCTCGGCCAGCGCTGCCATCTCCCCGTCGTCGATATGAACACAGTGCACGGCGATGGTCCTGGGCCCCAGCACCCCCGCCCGCCGCAGGCGGTGGACAACGCGCAGCCCGCTCTTGCGCAGGCTGTCCTCCTGATCGGCCACATCCTCGGCAACATGGACGTGAAAGCCCAGCGCCACCTCTCCGGCAGCAGCCACACACTCGGCCAGCGTCCCGTCGGAGAGCGTCAGCGAGGCGTGCAGCCCAAAAGAGGCGGCGATCGGCGGTTGGCGGTCGGCGATCAGAGAACGGGCAAAGCGCACGTTCTCGGCGATGCCAGCCCGCGCCCGCTCCGGCCCGTCGCGGTCGGTGACCTCGTAGCAGAGCGAGGCGCGCAGCCCGGCCTCATTCACCGCCCCGGCAATGACATCCAGACTGCCCTCGATGGCGTTGGGACTGGCGTGGTGGTCGATCAGCGTCGTCGTGCCATGACGGATCGCATTGACCAGGCAGACCAGCGCCGAGTAGCGCACGTCCTCCAGCGTCAGCGCCTTGTCCAGCCGCCACCACAGCCGCTCCAGGACCTGGGGAAAGTTGGCCGCCGGCTCGCCAGGCACAGCCATGCCACGGGCAAAGGCACCGTAAAAGTGCGTGTGCCCGCAGAGCGAGGCCGGCATCACCAACTGCCCGTCAGCATCCCAGCGTTCCGCCTGCGGGTAGCGTGTCGCCAGCTCTGCCGTGCTGCCGAGCGCAGCGATCGCCCCCCCTTCGACCAACAACGCCCCATCCTCGATCAACTGGGGCTCGTCCCCCAACGTTGCCAGCCGTGCATGCGTGATCAACATTTCACACCTCCCTCTCTACCTGTCGGCGGTACAACTGGCTGTACAGCCCACCGCGTTCCAACAGTTCCTGGTGGTCGCCCACCTCACGAATGCGCCCCTCCTCCAGGGCGATGATCTTATCGGCGTTGCGGATGGTGCTGAGGCGGTGGGCAATGACCAGCGCCGTGCGCCCCTTCAGCACCTCTTCCAGCGCCTGCTGGATCAGATACTCGGCCTCGGCATCCACCGACGAGGTCGCCTCGTCGAGGATAAGGATGCGCGGGTTGGCCAGGATGGCGCGGGCCAGGGCCAGCCGCTGCTTCTGCCCGCCGCTGAGGCGCACTCCGCGCTCGCCGATCTCGGTGTCATAGCCGTTGGGCAGCTCGACGATAAAATCGTGAGCCGAGGCCGCCTTTGCCGCCGCCACCAGCTCCTCGTCCGTGGCGTCCGGTTTGCCATAGAGCAGATTCTCGCGCACCGAGGTATTGAAGAGAAACGTATCCTGCAACACCACCGCCACGTGACGGCGCAGCGAGCGCAGCGTGATGTCGCGCAGGTCGTGCCCGTCGAGGGTGATGCGGCCGTGGATGGGGTCATAGAAGCGGCAAAGCAGGTTGGCGATGCTCGTCTTGCCCGCGCCGCTGGGGCCGACCAGCGCGACAACCTCGCCCGGCGCCATGCGAAAATCGATGTCGTGCAGCACCTCATCGCCGCAGCCGTAGCGAAAGTGGACATCTTCAAAGACGACCTCGCCCTTCACCGTCTCCAGGTCGATCGCCCCCGGGCGGTCGGTGATCTCGGCTGTCGCGTCCATCAGCTCAAAGATGCGCTCGCCCGCAGCGATGGCCTGCTGAAAGACATTGTCCACCTCGGTCAGGCGGTCGACCGGTTCGTAGAAAGAGGCCATGTAGGCCAGGAAAGCAACCAGCGTGCCCAGCGAAATCTCGCCGCGCACGACCATGCCCGCCCCAAAGCCCAGCACGATGATCGTGCCCAGCGAGGCGACAAAGCCCAGCGCGGGGAAAAAGGTGGACCAGTAGCGAATGCCGCGCACGCGGGCCTGATAATAGTTGTAGCTCTCGTCGCTAAAGCGCTCCAGTTCCCGCTCCTCCTGGCCAAAGGCCTGAATGACGCGGATGCCGGAGAGATTGTCCTGCAAGCGGGCGTTGATGTCGCCCAGGCGGTCGCGCACGCGGCGGTAGACCGGGCGGATGCGCGTGTTAAAGTAGCGCAGTCCTATGACCAGAAGCGGCACCGGCACCAGCACGAGCAAAGCCAGACGCCAGTCGAGAAGGAAGAGCACCACCGCCGCGCCGACCAGCCGCAGCAGGTCGACCGCCGTCAGCGCCGAGCCGTGGGTGACGAACTGCTCCAGCGCATTGACGTCGTTGGTGACGCGGGACATCAGCTCGCCGGTCGACGTGCGCTCGAAGAAGGAAAGCGAGAGGCGCTGCAGGTAGGCGTAGAGACGCACGCGCAGGTCGTAGATGATGCGCTCGCCCATCGCGTGGCGCAGGTAGAGGTCGCCGGCGCGGATCGCTTCGCGCAGCGCATAGGCGCCCAGCAACCCGCCGACCAGCAGGCCCAGCCGGCTCAAATCCCGCGCCCCGATGACGTGGTCGACGATGGCTCGTTGGACGAGCGGCGGCACCAGGTCGATGCCTGCGCGGGCCAGCAGCAGCAACGAGCTGATGAGCAGTATTTTCCAGTAGGGCATCAACAGGGCAAATAGCCGTCTCAGAACACGCATAACGCGGCCTCCTGCCGCAGACAGTCTCGCCGTTACCTCCTCTCCCCGCCCAACTTCGACACAGCCGCCTGTACCGCCGCCAGGTCGGGATCGCGCAGCGCCCCCGACGGGCCGGGCCGTTCGCCCAGGCAGATGGTCACAGCGCCGTTGCGGCAGGGAATCATCAGGTCGACGATATACGCCGCCTCGTCCTCCGCCACCTCGAACTCACGCTCAGGCCAGAAACCGGCATCTTTGAGCGTCACGAACAGTCCATCCGCGCCGGAGGCATAGAGGTCGTTGATCTCCTCGGCAGCGCGAAAGCGGTCCCACGTGGTCGAGATGAAGGTGATCCGCCGCCAGCGCAGGCTGTAGATGGGCTGCTCCAGCCTGATCAGCGGGCCGAGTTGCAGCATGTAATAAGGTTCGTCCGCGCGCGGGTGGTCCGCCTCGTCCGGCAACAGGTCGCGGCGACGGGCCAACTCATGGCCGCGCACTTCGGCGTACCAGCGGATCGACCATTTCTCTTCGTCGAATGCTCTGGTAAAGTAAAAGGCCAGCACAGCCGCCTCGGTAATCGTGGCCGGCGCGTGGCGGAGCGGGACACGATACCAACCCTCATCGCGGGCAATCTCGAAATCGCGCCGCCGGTTCATGACGGCGACCAGGACGCGGTCTTCGGCGTAGAACATGGGTGGTGCCTCCTGGGAAGTGTACAAGTTTGCAAGTGTGCAAGTTTGCAAGTGTGCAAGTGTGCAAGTGTGCAAGTGTGCAGGTTTCGGGTTGTGGGTTACCTCCCTGGTTGCTGGTGTTGGGCGGTGTGGATGGCTGCCAGGACGCGTTCGGGAGTGAGCGGCAGGCGGTCGATCCAGACACCGATGGCGTCGTGGACGGCGGCGACAAGGGCCGGGGCGAAGGGAATGAAGGGCATCTCGCCCATCCCCCGCGCCCCCCACGGCCCGCGCGGATCCGCCGACTCGACCAGGATCGAGACGATCTCGTCCGGCGCATCCAGGGCCGTGGGGATCAGGTAATTGCTGAAGCGATCGGTGAGAACCCGCCCCTCGCGGACGATCAGGTTCTCCATCGTCGCCCAGCCCAGCGCCTGGACGATGCCACCCTCGATCTGCCCCTCGACCAGGCGGGGGTTGATCGCCCGACCCACATCGTCCGCGCAGACGACGCGGCGGACGTGCAGCAGCCCGGTCTCGGTGTCCACCTCGACCTCGACCGCCTCGGCGACATAGCCATAGGCCAGGTTGGGCATGCCATAGCCGGTCTCGGGGTCGAAGGGCGTGGTCTTGGGCGCCAGGTAGGTGTACTCCCCCACCGCCGGGCGATCCTCGGCGCGCCAGCGCTCCAGCGCCGCCGCTGCCGCGCCGCGCACGGCATTGCCGGCCATAAAGGTCATGCGCGAGGCCGAGACCGAGCCGGCGCTGCCCGGGCTGGTCGCCGTGTCGGACGCCTCCAGGCGCACCCGCAACAGGTCCACCCCCAACGCCTCCGCCGCCATCTGGCGGATGACGGTATGCGCCCCCTGCCCCACTTCGGCGCTGCCGATGTAGACCACCGCCTCGTCGATCTCGGCCTTTCCCCGCAGTTCGATCCGCGCCCAGCAGTTCTCCTGATAGCCAAAGGAAAAGCCAATGTTCTTGAAGGCGACGGCAAGGCCGATTCCGCGGCGGAGCGCCGGGCGCGTACCGCCGATCGCACGCTCATCGCCAGCAGCGGAAGGCGACGGCTTGACCCAGCCCTCCGTCGTGCACACCCAGCCGGCCGCTTCGGCGCAGCGCCCGGTCACTTCCACCAGGCTGACCCCGCCCGGCAACGGCGTGCCCATCGCCGTCAGGCTGCCCTCGCGCAGCAGGTTCTTCAGCCGCAGCTCGACCGGGTCCATCCCCAACGCCTCGGCCAGCTTGTTCATCTGCATCTCGGCGGCAAAGATGCCCTGCGGCGAGCCAAAGCCGCGAAAAGCGCCCGAGGGCGGGTTGTTGGTATAGACCCCGTCCACATCGACCCGCACATGGGGAATCTCGTAGGGGCCGGTGCAGGTGACGGTGGTGTTGCCCAGGACCTTGTTGGTCGTGTAGCAGTAGGCGCCGCCGTCGGCAACCACGCTGACCTCGGCTGCCACCAGCCGGCCGTCACGCGTCGCGCCGAGTTTGTGGCGGATCCACATCGGATGGCGCTTGCAGTGACCGCGGATCGACTCGCTGCGGTCCCAGACTATCTTGACCGGCCGCCGCAACTTCCAGGCCGCCAGCGCCAGGACAATCTGCACCGACATATCTTCCCGCCCGCCAAAAGCGCCGCCGATGGCCGGATAGATCACCCGCACCTGCTCCGGCGGCAAGTCCAGCGCGTGGGCAATCTGGCGCTGGTCCTCCCACGTCCACTGCCCGGCGACGACCACCGTCACGCGGCCCTCCTCGTCGATGTAAGCCAGTCCGGCCTCTGGCTGGAGGTAGGCGTGCTCCTGGGGCGGGGTAAAGTACTCCCCCTCGACAACTACTTCGGCTGCGGCCCACCCTGCCGCCATATCCCCCTTGCGGATCTGATGGTGGCAGATGCGGTTGCCCTCGACATTGAGCTCAGGATGAAGGGTGCTGGGCACTTTGTGCGGATGGAGCAGCGGCGCGTCCGGCCTCAGCGCCTGGAAAGGATCGCTGACGACGGGCAGGTCCTCGAACTCGATCTGGACGAGCTCGCAGCCGCGAGCAGCGGCCTCTTCTGTCTCTGCCACCACCACCGCCACCTGATCGCCCTCCCAGCGCACCACCTCCGCATCCGCTTTGGCCGATCCCGGTCCACAGAGCACCGGCTGATCGGGCGTCTGCAGGCCGTACTCGTTGACCGGCACATCCGCTGCTGTCAGCACGGCAACGACGCCAGGCAGGGCCAGCGCAGCGCTGCTGTCGATGCGCCGGATGCGCGCGTGAGGCCGTCCGGCAAAGCGCACTTTGGCATGGAGCATCCCCTCCATCTCGAAATCGCCCGGAAAGCGCGCCGCGCCTGTGGCTTTGGCCGGGGCGTCCACCCGCACAACCGATCGACCCACTACCTGTTCCGACATATCACCTCCTGGAAGCCCTTTCCCGCACCAGCGCGATCTCCTGCTCCATAATGCGCCGCAGGATCGCCACCGAGCCGGCATACGTGGCGTCCATGCCGAAATACGAGAGCTGCTCGGCCAGCGTCCTGCCGCGGGTGAAAGGCGTATCTGAAGCATAGTGAATGAAACCGATGTCGAAGGGGGCCGCGTGCAGGTCGACAATCTCGTTGACCGGATGGCGTTTGGGACGGATGGCTTCGTAGACGGCGGAGAGATACGGCCCGGCCTCCATCTCGATGTCGGTGAACCCCTCGCGGTAAAAGACGTCCATGTACTCGCGGTTCTGCAAAAACGTGCCCCTGACCGAGATCGCTTTTTGGTTGTCCAGCACCGTGCCATAGACCAGGTAGGGGCGCACGCTGGCGCAGTGAAAGACGTTATGGAAGAGGTAGGTGTTCTGCGAATGCTCGTCGTGGACGACGCCGGGCACCATCACGTCGCCGACGCGGCCGTTGAGGGTGGCGGCCTTGCCCAGCACATAGATGCCGCGCAGGGCGCCGACACCCGTGGCAACCTGCGTGAGAAGGCGATAAGCCGCCAGCCCAAGCGGGTAGTCGATGTTCAGGATAAAGGCGTCGGAATCGCGCAACAGATGCACGCCCTCGACGCGCACGCGCGGATCGAGCCATTCCGGGCGCAGGGCGCACAGCTCGATCACCTGGGCGTCGACGGCGATCTCGTGGCGGCTCTCGACGTGCCAGATGCCACAGGTGCGCATCTCGTCACGACAGGCAGCAGCGGCCGCCTGTCCCTGCGGGGTGCGGCTGTACTTTTTAAAGACATAGTAGACAAAGTTTTCCCAACTGCTGGGCACCTGCTCCTGGCGAATGGCGCGGTATTCGGCCAGCAGACCGGGGTCGCTGCCAGCCTCGACAAAGTCAACCAGCTCGGCCTGCCGGCGCAGGGCGCAGCCGGAAAGCAGATTGACGATGCTGTGCGTGTTGCTGGAGACGAAATAGACCGCCCGGCCGGCCAGCGGCGAGGGCAGGCTGCGGACGATATTCTCCCACCAGTAGCGGGTAGCGCGGCGATAGTCGACGTAGGAGCCGGCCAGGAGGCGCACGGCCATGCGCTTTTCCTTGCGCAGGGCGGTGAGCAGGTTGGCAGCAAACTGTTCGCCCCACGCCGCCTCCAGCCGGGCCAGGTCCGCCTCCTCCAGGTCCAGATGCTGGCGCAGCGCATCGCGCAGCGCGCCTTCCACGGGAGCGCCGAGTTCCACGCAACGCGCCAGTTCGTCGCCGAGCGCGGCATGTTGGAGGCGCAGGTGGATCTTGTTCCATTCGATCTGGTAGGCGGTGAGGATGGGGATCAGATCGTCGATATCAGAGGGGCTGGCGATATAGACAGCCAGCGTCTCGCGCCCGTCAAAGAGCATGCGCCGGCGGCGGCCCGGCGCGGTCACAACCTGACCGCGGATCGCATCGGCATAACCCTCCTGTAGAAAAGCCTGTTCGGAGGGGCTCATCACCACCAGGCGGACGCGGGGGATACAGGGAGGGAGGCGGAGGCTGGCATAGATCAGGGCGTCCAGGTCGATAGCGGCATCTCCCGCCCTGGCGTGGAGGGCAGAACCCATGCGCGTGTGGCTCTCCACCAGCGCGCGGATCTGCACCTCGTCGCTGGTGCGCAGGAGGGAATAGTAGGTGCGCTGGTAGAGCTCGATCTCTTCGCTGCCTGTGCTGGGAACGGTTCGCTCCATTGTTGCCTCAAGTTATGCAGCTATACCCATCAAGCGCCTCCCACATCAACCTCGAGGCTTGTAGAAACCAATCACATACTCTTTGTGCATCCGCTGCTGAATCTGCGAGTCCAGGTCAGGCATCGCGCCGGCTGGCATCATCCGCCGATCACGA
>DAOTYD010000064.1:0-14529 GCA_034435295.1 Anaerolineae bacterium
CGTAGCCTTGACCGATGACGATCCTTCCCTGCGGTCCAGCGTGCGTCGGCTGGCAGCACGGGTTTCCCTGGAGTACGACCTCCTTATCTCGGTGCGGGCCGTAGGACGCTCCCAGTGGGAACGGTTATCCCGTTATCGCTTCCCCCTTTACCAGGCCATCCAAGCCGAAGGGATTGCCCTGACCCCTGAATCGGCCTGATCCCCAACCGTTCAATTCTCGCAACGGCCTACCCTCCCCCAGGTTTGGGCGCGGTCTCCGCCTCGGAGTGCGCCGCAATGAGCTGCTCTCCCTCTTGCCCGCCACTTTTGAACCTGAGGGAGGGCAGGATCTGTATGTGTAGTTTATCAATAGTCAATTTTCTATTGACAAAAATCACATAGTGTAGTACAATCAGACTGAAAGTCGCAAGCTATCAGAGGAGAAAGACAGATGCTGCGATGTGCTCAGCGGAGAGGACATGGATATGCTCGCCGGGCGGCTGGCCTGGCCGAGTCGGTGCTGCTGTTGCTCCTGCATCAGCAGCCGGCCCACGGCTACACCCTGCTGGAAGGACTGGGCGAGTTCGGCCTGGGCACGATAGACCCCAGCGCGGTCTACCGCTTGCTGCGCGAGATGGAGGATATGGGCTGGGTCACCTCGACGTGGGACGACAAGAGCCTGGGCCCGCCCCGGCGGGTCTATCGCATCACCGATGAGGGAGACCGCGTGCTGGCCGGGTGGGTGCAGGAACTCGACGAGACGCGCAAGATGCTCGACCGTCTGGTGAGCCGATACCATGCTCACATGGCAGAGTGTGAGGGAGAGCATTATCCGCGCGCTGCCGGAACAGAATCAGAGGAGGAAGAATGATCACAACAGAGCAAATCATGCAGGTCCTGCGCGGCGTGCAGGACCCCGAATTGGGCAAAGACGTGGTCGAATTGGGGATGGTGCACGACGTCGAGATCGAGGACGCCCGCGTGCGCCTGACCCTGGCGCTGACGACGCTTGCCTGCCCGCTCAAAGAGCGCATCACGAACGACGCGCGGCAGGCGCTCCTGGCGCTGGACGGCGTGCAGGAGGTGCAGATCGCGTTGCGCGAGATGACGCCAGAGGAGAAGGAGCGCATCTGGCCGCGCCAGCAACAGCAGCGGCCGGAGGCCGGCGTCGCCGCCCACCTGAACCACATCCAACGGGTGCTGGCGGTGGTCAGCGGCAAGGGCGGCGTAGGCAAGTCATCGGTGGCGGCGATGCTGGCGGTGGCCCTGCGCCGCCAGGGGAAGCGGGTCGGCGTGCTCGATGCCGACATCACCGGCCCCAGCGTCCCCCGCATGTTCGGCCTGCACGGCGCGCCGCCGATGGGCCCGCTGGGCATCCTGCCCGCCGAGACCGCCAGCGGCATCCGCGTCATCTCGATCAACCTGCTCCTGCCGGACGAGGACGAGGCGGTCATCTGGCGCGGCCCGCTCATCGGCGGGGCAATCAAGCAGTTCTGGGGCGATGTGGTGTGGGGCGATCTCGATGTGCTGGTCGTTGACCTGCCGCCGGGCACCTCCGACGCCTCGCTGACCGTGATGCAGTCCATCCCCCTCAACGGCGTCGTGCTGGTGACCTCGCCACAGGACCTGGCCGGGATGGTGGTGCGCAAGGCGGCGCGGATGGCCTGGACGATGAAGATCCCCATCGTCGGCCTGATCGAGAACATGGCCTACACGGTCTGCCCCCGCTGCGGCGAGCGGATCGAGATCTTTGGTCCCAGCCAGGCGCTGCGCACGGCGCTGCAGTTGGGCGTGCCGCTGCTGGGACAACTGCCGCTCGACCCGCAGTTGGCCCTCCGCTGTGACGCAGGCGACATCGAGGGTTACGCCGCCGAGGCGTTCGCCCCGATTGCCGAGAAGATTATGGAGCGGGCCTCGCCGCAGGCGAGCACGCCGATATTCTAACGGGAGGAAAATCTATGCGAATTGTCATCACGTCGAACGGCGCCGGCCTGGACGCGCCGGCCAGCCCGGTCTTTGGGCGCTGCCCTCACTATGTCTTTGTGGATACGGAGACGATGCGCGCCGAGACCGTGGAGAACCTGGCCGTCGCCTCGGGCGGCGGCGCCGGCGTTCAGGCCGCCCAGTTCGTCATCGGGCGCGGAGCGCAGGCAGTCGTTACCGGCAACGTCGGACCCAACGCCTTCCAGGTCTTCCACTCTGCTGCTGTCCCCGTCCATCTCTTCAGCGGTGGGACGGTGCGGGAGGCGGTGGAAGCGTTCGTCGCCGGCAGGCTGCCCCTGCTCACCACAGCGACCGCGCCGGAGCACGCCGGGCGCGGGCGTGGCAGATCTGGATAAGGAGAAAAGCGATGCGGATAGCCATTTCTTCTGATAGCCCGCAAGGGCTGGATAGCATGGTCAGTCCCCACTTTGGGCGCTGCCCTTACTTCACCCTGGTGGACATGGACGGGCCGACGATCACGAACGTGCAGTCGGTCGCCAACCCCTACTACCCCAATCACGAGCCTGGACAGGTGCCGGCCTTTATCCACAGCCAGGGCGCCAACGTGATGCTGGCCGGCGGGATGGGGGGACGGGCGATCAGTTTCTTCCAGCAGTACGGCATCCAGACGGCGACCGGGGCTGGCGGCACGGTGCGCCAGGCCATCGAGCAGTACCTGGCCGGGGCGCTCCAGAGCGCCGCGCCGTGCGCCGACAGCGTTGCCCACGGCCACTGAGAGAGTACCCCTACACTCCCGCAGGTTCCAAAGTGGCAGGCAAGAGGGCAAGTTGCGCCCAAACCTGCGGGAGGGCGGGCAGTTACAGCAAACCCCGAAGGAGGTGAGTCAAAAACCCCAACTGTGGGCACCGTGAACCGCACCAGCCCGGCGTGCCCTGCACTCAGCAGAAATGCCCCAAGTGCGGGACACAGATGGTCCGCGAGCGATGATCGGTTCGCCAGTCTAGACCCGTGCAGGAATCGGGCGCCAGGGGAAAATTGTCGCGCCCGCAGCTCGACCCCCTCCGGAGGTGATGGATGATCGTTGCGATCGCCAGCGGCAAGGGCGGCACGGGCAAGACGACAGTCGCCGTCAGCCTGGCGCTCAGTCTGGCCCAGGAGGGCCCTCTCTTTCTGGACTGCGACGTCGAAGAGCCGAACGCCGCCCTCTTCCTCCGCCCGGCCATCCACGAGCGGCGCCAGGTCGGCCAGAGGATCCCCCAGGTGGACCTGGCGGCCTGCACCTTTTGCGGCCGCTGCGCCGAGGTCTGTCCGTACCACGCCATCGCTGTCGTTGGGCGCAACGTGCTGGTCTTTCCCGAGCTCTGCCACGGCTGCGGCAGTTGCACGCTCAACTGCTCGCCGGGGGCGATCGACGAGGTGCTGAACGTCACCGGCGTCATCGAGCGGGGCCGGGCAGGCGCGGTCGAATTCGCGCAGGGGACGATGAACGTGGGCGAGCCGATGGCCGTCCCCATCATCCGCCAGTTGAAACGCTGGATGATCCCGCCAGGCGAGCGCCGCCGTCCGATCATCCTGGACGCCCCGCCGGGCACCTCCTGCCCCGTGGTGGAGACGATGCGCGGCGCGGATTTCGTGCTGCTGGTCACCGAACCGACCCCCTTCGGCCTGCACGACCTGCGCCTGGCGGTCGAGGTGGCGCGCGGTGAACTGGGCCTGCCGGTCGGTGTGGTGGTCAACCGGGATGGCGTGGGCGACCAGGGCGTGGACGAGTACTGCGCTGCGGAGGGCATTCCCATCCTGCTGCGCATTCCCCACGACCGGCGCATCGCCGAAGCGTACTCGGAGGGGGCGGCGCTGGTGGAGGCGCTGCCAGAGTACGGCGAGCGCTTCCGCGCCCTGTACGCGGCTATCGAGGAGGGCTGGGGGCGATGAAACAACTGGTCATCCTCAGCGGCAAGGGCGGCACCGGCAAGACGACCGTCGCGGCGGCGCTGGCCCATCTGGCCTCCCAGGAACTGCCCCTCGTCCTGGCCGACGCCGACGTGGACGCCGCCAACCTGGAACTGGTGCTCGATCCCGTGAGACGGGAGACGCACGACTTTACGGGGGGACAGGTCGCCGTCATCGAAACGGAGGCGTGCATCGCCTGCGGGCGCTGCGCCGAGGTCTGCCGCTTCGACGCGGTGCTCCGTCCATCCCCCGCTCTGCCCGAGCAGCGGTTCGCCATAGACCCCCTGGCCTGCGAGGGCTGCGCCGCCTGCTTCTACCAATGCCCCGCTGACGCGATTCGGATGGCGGAGCAGCAGGACGGGCAGTGGTTCCGCTCGGACACGCGCTTCGGGCCGCTCTTCCACGCCCACCTCTTCGCCGGGCGGGAGAACTCGGGCAAGCTGGTCACGCTGGTCAAGCAGCAGGCCCGCCTGTGGGCGCTGGAGGCGGGCGCGCACCTGTTGCTGGTGGACGGGCCGCCGGGGATCGGCTGCCCGGTCATTGCCGCCATCGCTGGCGCCGACCTGGCGCTGCTGGTCACCGAACCGACCGTTTCCGGCGCGCACGATCTGGAGCGCGTCTTGAGCATTGCCAGTCACTTTGGCGTGCCGGCGGCGGTGGCGATCAACAAGGCCGATCTGAACCCGCCCCGTGCGGAAGAGATCGCCGCCTTCTGCGCCGGGCGCGACATCGAGGTCGTGGGCCGCATCCCCTACGACACCGCCGTGACCGGGGCGATGGTGCGCGGCCTGCCGGTGACCGCGGTCGGCGACCAGGCGGTGGGCCAGGCGTTGCGGGCGGTCTGGAATCTCGTTCGCCGGCGGCTGGCTGCGGCTACCTGACCCCCATCTTTGCCGGTAGCGGCTTCTACATGACCTGGCTGCCGCTGCTCATCGCCGGGATCAGTTACCGGACCGCCAGCGGCATGCGTGTCTTCCACGAGCGCACCGGCTACCGCTGGTTCGTCCCTTATGGCGCTTTGAAGCGGGTCGGTTTTGAGGCGACCCTGGCGGTCAGGTCGTCATCGGCGATGTGCCGCTGACGCGG
The DNA here is from genome assembly GCA_034435295.1 of Anaerolineae bacterium. Classification (GTDB taxonomy): domain Bacteria; phylum Chloroflexota; class Anaerolineae; order B4-G1; family DUEL01; genus DAOTYD01. The sequence goes on from DAOTYD010000064.1 coordinate 4,960, forward strand.
CTCGACCGCCAGCCGCCTTTGCGGGGCCAACCAGGTGAGCCTGTCAGGAATGAGGGCATTCCTGACGCCCATAAGGGGATTGCTTCGGCGGCTACCGCCGAACTGCCAGAGGGGGGCCGGGCGGCCCCCTACACGTTCCGATAACCGGCCTGCAAGGCGGACATGTCGATCCCGCTGGAGGCGATCCGCTCGACCGGCAGGACGCGCTCGCCGATCACCTGGCGCAGGTCGAGCGTCTTCAGGTAGCGGCGGCACTCGTTGCAGACGTAGAGGCGGTAGGGGCTGTCCTCGTTGCTGTAGTAGCCATAGCTCGCCGGGTCCCGGTTGCCGCAGAACGGGCAGCCGACCCGGTCAAAGTGCCACTCGGTGTCGCAGCGCGAGCAAAAGAGCCGCCGTTCGCCCGTCACCGCCCTCAAACAGGCAAAGTCGGGCTGGCCGCCGCAGACCGGACAGTTCTTCTTCCCCCACAGCCCGTCGTTCAGCAGAGAGGCCAGGTCGCTGGCCCAACGGAGCAGGAAGGGCCGCCAGGTATGGACCATCAGGAACGTCAGCAGGCTCTTTTCTGACGGGTCGTCCAGGCTGAGCTCCCCATCGCGGAAATACTGGCTCAGCGCGGCCAGCCATTCCTCTTGCTGCGTCCGTGGCCACTCCTGCGCCGCCCGCAGCCTTTCCGCCTGCGGCTCCAGGGGCTGCGCCGCGATGTCGCACACCTGCTGCCAGACCTCCTCCATTGCCGGCAGGACAAGCGGGGGGGCGTCGCGCTGGAGCAGGGGAATCCCGCGCTCCAGCAGCGCGTTGGCCTCCGAAGGGAGCCATTCCAACGGCAACGGAGGCACGGCGGTCGTCTGTTCCAGGCGCAGGAACGCCACATAGGTGGGGATCAACGCTTCCAGGAACGGCAACGGCTGGATGAACTGCTGCAGGTCATTTTGCAACTGGTCAGGTGTGACGGACACGATCATGGGGACAGCTTTCTCCTCCAGAGGACACAGTTCGGGAGGGGAGCGTCGCGGCCCCCCTCCCGGCATCCATGCGGCTGCTGGTCTTTACCTGGACGGCGCGCTGAGCGCGCGGTCGATCTGTTCCAGCAGTTGGTCGGGATCGATGGGCTTGTGGATCCAGTCCTCGACCGGGATGTACTCATCCGAGGGCAGCTCGATCTGCTCCCGCGCGCCGGTGAGCGAGGTGACCATGATCACCGGCACGTCCTTCAGGTTGGGGTCCTGAGCCATCTCCCGGCTCACGTCCAGCCCGTCGAGGATATAGGCCATCATGATGTCCAGCAGCACCAGATCGGGCTTTTCCTTGCGCATCTGCTTGAGGGCGGCCTCGCCGTTGACGGCGGTGAGCACCTCATAGTTGCGCGAGCGCAGGACTCGCCGGATCAGATTGATAAAGTCAGGGTCGTCGTCCACAACCAGGATCTTTGCCATATTCCTAACTCCTTCGCTAGTGCTCTGTGCCGGCGGCCTGTCTCTTCTGCGCTTCGTACAGCTCCATCGCCCGCTTTGGCCCGTAGTACCACTTGGCGTGGTGTTCGGCGGCGTACTCGGCCGAGGTCACCCCGAAGCGCATGCTGACCAGCCCGGCCCACATCAGCGGGTGGGCGATGGCCAGGTAGAGGTGCACCAGCAGCATGCACACGGAGATGATCATCATCACGTCGTGGATGATGACCATCGCCTGGAAAAGGCCGGTGGGGACGAGGCCCTTGGCGAACCACATGATCAGCCCGCTGAGGCCCAGGATAACCCAGGCCACGATCATGATCAGGCCGTTCATCTTCTCGCCAGTGTTGAAGCGCCCCTGCGGGGGCATGACCCCGTGCCTGCCCAGGACATAGTAGCCAAAGGCGTTCTTGACCCAGCCGATGTCCTCTTTGTCGAACATGAATTCGCGGATGTTCATCAGCAACCGGCGGGGCTGGATGATAAAGTAGACGATGGGGATCAGCCCAAAGAGCACGGCGGCGATGCGGTGGACCATGCGGATGAACTGTCCCGCCGCGCCCTGCGCCAGTGGCTGGAGGAAGGGGAAGAAGAGGATCATGCCGGTGATGGCGAGAGGGACGAAGGTGGCCGTGTGCAGCCAGTGACCGGCCCGTTCGAGGAACGTGTACTTGGGGATCCAGCGAATGGTGATCGCTTCCCGCTTGCCCTTGAGTTGGACGGTCATTGGACTTCCTCCATATGGATATTCCTGCGGATGACAAAGAAGGCGCCGATGATCCCCAGGACTGCTGCGCCGAAGGCGACGCTGCCCAGCGGCTGGACGATCTTTTGCCAGAAGGTCGCCGAGGCCGGGTACTGCGGGTTGGCCGGCAGCCCGTAGGCCTCAGGCGGAGCGATCAGCACGTAGAGCCGGCCCAGCCCGCCGACCAGGTTCTCGCCGTACAGGTTGGCCTCCGAATAGCCGCGCTCCAGCAACGCCTGGACCCGCGCCTTCCCCTTGGCGATCATCTCGTCCCGGTCGCCAAAGTCCAGCGCCTTGGCCGGGCAGGTCTTGACACAGGCCGGCAGCAGGTTGTTGCTCACGCGGTCCTGGCAAAAGACACACTTGGAGGACCTGGCCTCGCCGGTCAGGGGATTTGCCACCTCCAGCCGGGGGATGTGGAAGGGACAGAACTGGGAGCAGTAGCCGCAGCCGTTGCAGAGGTCCTTCTCGAACGAGACCAGGCCGTTGGGCTGTTTCTTGAGGGCGCCCGTAGGACAGACGGCGACGCAGGCCGGGTCGCCGCAGTGCATGCACCCTTCCTTCAGGAACAGCCAGCGGAAACCGTCCGGCCCCTCGTACTCGTTGAAGCGGATGCGCGTCCAGGTCTGCGGCGAGAGGGCCGGCGGGTTCTCGTAGGAGCCCCGGTTGCGGGTGCGGGAGTACTCCCACCCCTCCAGGTCGTTCCACTGCTTGCAGGCGACCTGACAGCCGCGGCATGCGGTGCACTTGGATTCGTCGATCAGCATAGCTACTCTTGACATCTCACACCTCACGCCTTCTCGATGTCCACCAGGAAGGCCTTGTACTCGGGGATGGTGGTATTGGCGTCGCCGACATGGGGGGTCAGCACGTTGGCCGTGCTCTGCACCAGTGTCGTCTCGCCCAGGTCGTAGGTCATGCCTTTCCAGCCCCAGTGCCACGGCATACCGACCTGATGGACAGTGCGCCCGTTGACCTGGAACGGCTTGAAGCGGGCGGTGACGATGGCGATCGCCTCGATCTCGCCGCGCGCGGAGCGGATGCGTACCTTGTCGCCGTTCTGGATGCCCTTCTCGGCGGCCAGTTCGCGGCTCATCTCGATGAACATCTCCGGCTGCGTCTCCACCAGCCAGCTCAGCCAGCGGGACATGCCGCCGGCCTGCCACTGCTCCACGAGGCGGTAGGTAGTGGCGACGATGGGGAACTGATCCGGCGTGCCCCAGTTATCGCCAATCTCCTGCCCCTCGTCCGTGCGCCAGATCTTGATCGCCGGGTTGACCTGCTGACTGGAGAGGAGGTTCTGGACAGGCGACTCGACCGGCTCGTAGTGCTCCGGCAGCGGCCCGTCGTTCATCGCCGCAAACAGCCGGCCCTTGCCATCGGTCTGCATGATGAAGGGGTCCCGGCCGCCAGCAGCCGTAGGTGCTTTGGTCACTACAAAGTCCGGCACGTCATAGCCGACCCACTTGCCCAGGATCGGGTTGCCGTTGGCGTCCCGCGTGCCGGAATCGGCCGTCGGGTCCCACCAGATCAGCTTCTTGTCCTCCGACCAGGGGTTGCCGTCGGGGTCGGCGGAGCAGCGGTTGTAGATGATGCGCCGGTTGGCCGGCCAGGCGAACGCCCACTTGGGGTAGGTGCCCAGCCCGCCGGGGTCATAGGTGCTGTTGCGCCGCTTTGTCGCCGGCATCGTCCGGCCCATGCCATCGTCGGCGGGGTAGAAGTAGCCGCCGTAAATCCAGCAGCCGCAGGCGGTGGAGCCATCGTTGGCCAGCTTGGCGAAGCCGGAGAGCAGGTCGCCCTGCTTGCCGACCACAGTGCCATTGGCATCCACGACGTCCCGGGTGTAGTAGCCGTTCAGCTCTTTGGCGACTTTCTCGATGTCCATCTCCGCACCATAGTCCCAGTTCAGGTGGAGGATGGGATCGGAGAAGGGGCCTGGGTCTGCGGCGTACAACTCCTTCAGCTTGAGGGCGATGAGGTTAAAGATCTGATGGTCGGGCAGCGCCTCGCCAGGAGCCTCGGCAACCTTCTCCCTCCACTGGATCAGCCGGCCGCTGGTGACGATGCTGCCGGCTTTCTCCATCGCATCGGCGGCGGGGAGGACAAAGACCTCGGTCTGGATGTCCGCCGGGTTCACGTCCGGCGCGCGCCAGAAGGAGGTCGTCTCGGTGTCGAACAGTTCCTGGACGACCATCCACTTCAGCTTCTTCAGCGCCTCGCGCTCCAGGCGGCTGTTGGGGCCGCTCACCGCCGGGTTCATGCCCATGATCCACAGCCCCTCGATCGTGCCGGCGTACATGGCCTCGAAGATGGGAATCCAGTAGTGGTTCGCCGGGCTCTGCGGCTTGGGCAGGTAGTCATAGGCAAAGTGGTTGCGCTCGGTGGCGTGCTCCCCCCACCAGGCCTTGAGCAGGCTGACGAAGAACTTGGGCTTGTTCGACCAGTAGCTGGTCGCCGGCGTCTCTTTGGTGATGTAGTCGTCGAAGGTGGGATGGCTGACAGCGTTGGGGATGGCCATGTAGCCGGGGACCAGGTGGGCCAGGACGCCCTGGTCGGTGGAGCCTTGCACGTTCGACTCGCCGCGCAGGGCATTGACCCCGCCGCCCGGCCGCCCGACGTTGCCCAGCAGCAACTGCACCATCGCCATGCAGCGCACGTTCTGCGAACCGACGGTGTGCTGCGTCTGGCCCATCGCGTAGAGGATAGTGCCGGTCTTGTCCGGCGCGCCAGACTCGGCGTAGGTGCGGTAAACCCGTTCCAGTTGGTCCCTGGGGCAGCCGGTGACCTGGGAGACGGTCTCCAGATCATAGCGGTCGTAGTGCCGGCGCAGGATCTGGAAGACGCAGTGGGGGTCCTGCAGCGTCTCGTCGCGCAGGATGTTGCCATCCGCGTCGGTCTGATAGGCCCAGGTGGCGCGGTCGTACTTGCCAAAGCCGTCGCCGTCATCATCCACGAAGCCGGAGAACAGTCCGTCCAGTTCGTCCGGCCCCTGGTAGTCGGACTTGATCAGCAAGGCGGCATTGGTGTAGTGAAGGACATAGTCGTAGTGATAGAGGTTGTTGTCCAGGATGTACTTGATCATCCCGCCGTAGAAGGCGATGTCAGTGCCGCTGCGGATCGGGGCATAGACATCAGCCTGCGAGGCGGTGCGGGTAAAGCGGGGATCCACAACGATCAGCTTGGCTCCCCGCTCGTCCATCGCCTTGTGAATCCAGGCCATCGAAGCCGGGTGGTTCTCGGCGCAGTTGGAACCGCAGACCAGGATATAGTCAGCGTTCTTCAGGTCCACCCAGTGGTTGGTCATCGCTCCGCGACCGAATGATGGGGCCAGACCGGCCACCGTCGCGGAGTGTCATATCCGGGCCTGATGGTCCAGGTGGACGACGCCCAGGGCGCGGACGAGCTTGGAGGCCAGATAGCACTCCTCGTTGTTGTTGGCCGCCCCGCCCAGGAAGGCGATAGCCTGGGTGCGGTTGACGGTGACGCCGTCGGCGTTGACGCGCTCGAACGTCGCGTCGCGGGTGGCCTTGATCCGCTGAGCGACCTGGTCGATCGCCCAGTCCCACTCGACCTCTTCAAAGTGGTCGGCGCCGGGGGCGCGGTAGAGGGGCTTGCGCAGCCGCAGTGGGCTTTGGGAGAGCTGGCGCACCGAGATGGACTTGGGGTCGAGCGCGCCGCGGTTGTTGATGTTGTCGGGATCGCCCTCGGAGTTGATGATGTGGCCGTCGGGGCCGGTGGCGATCAGCAGCCCACAGCCGCAGGAGCAGTAGGGGCAGATGGTCGCCGCTTCCCCCACCATCTTGTGCAGGGGGAAGGAGGGGCCCTCAGCCACGGCAATATCGGAGGGGATCAACAAAGCACCGGCGGCAGCGCTAGTCAGCTTGAGAAACTCTCTACGGTTGACCTTCATATGACGATACCTCCTAGACGTACCGTGTGCCCTCCATGATCTGGAGGTTGAGGATACACAATGCGTTGGTCACAAGTTGAGCCTACTCGATAAGCGCCTCCTCGCTCAAACAGATGTCCCCCTTGAGGGTGAATGATTCCAGATTATATCCACAGAGAGCAAGATGTCAAGCGCACATCCCCCGATTGACCTCCATCCACTTGACAGGATTCTCGAACGGGTGTATGATATGCATTGTGTTGCATATTCAATTCGTTGAATATAGCGAGAAGCGGCGATGAGTGACGATCTGTACCGCACGGTGGCCGGGCTTTGTTCCCTGCTCTCCCACCCTGCCCGCCTGCGCATCCTGGACGAGCTGCGACGAGGCGAGGCCTGCGTCTGTCACCTGCAGGCCGTGCTCGGGCAGCCCCAGCCGTACATCTCCCAGCAGTTGCGGGTGCTTCGCGATGCGGGCGTGGTCACCGATCGCCGCGAGGGGAACAACATCTACTATCAACTGGCCGACGAACGGGTGATTCGTCTGCTGGAGGAAAGCCTGGGCCAGGCGGGCGCAGCGACGCGACCGACAGCATGTCCCTGCCCCCGCTGTCAGGCTGAACTATATTCGGAGGAGGCATAGAGTGAATATTTTGCAATATCTGGCCAGCGCGCTGCAGGCCGGCCTGGGCAACCTGGCCGCCTACCTGGCCGCGCATGTCCTGCTGTGCTTGCTGCCGGCCTTCCTCGTCGCCGGGGCCATGGCCGCGCTGGTGCCGAAGGAAGCGATCATGAAGTACCTGGGCCGAGACGCCTCTAAATGGGTCTCCTACCCGGCAGCGCTGCTGGCCGGATCGGTGCTGGCGGTCTGCTCGTGCACCATCCTGCCGCTGTTCGCCGGCATCCGCAAAAAGGGCGCCGGGCTGGGTCCAGCGCTCACCTTCATGTTCTTCGCCCCGGCCAGCAACATCCTGGCGATCATGCTCACCGGCGTGCAGATCGGCATGGACATCGCCCTGGCGCGCATCCTCTTGTGCATGGTCTTTGGCGTCGCCATCGGGCTGATCATGTCCTGGCTGTTCCGCAAGGAAGAGGCGCAGGAGATCATCAACAACGGCCTGCCCTTTTCCGGCGGCGCGAACGTGCCGCGCCGCATCTGGGTCTTTTTCGCCCTGCTGCTGGCGGTGCTGATCGTCGGCACGCTGCAGGTGGGGCTGCTGCGAACGCCCTTCGCCAGCTTCACCCTTCCCGCTGCCTGGGCCGCGCCCTTCCAGGCCTGGCTCGACCGCGTCGTGCCGCCCAACCCGGCCCTGGGCATCGAGGGGGTCAGCGTGCAGGGCGTCTTCCTCATCGGTCTGCTGGCGCTGATCGGCGTGACGGCCTGGAAAGGGCTGAACAGGGTAGACGAGGGCTTTAACGCCTGGACCGGCATCTCGCTGGGGGTGATGAGCTTCACCCTGGTCATCGCCGCCTTCCAGGTGACGGCGGGCAGCGACGGGCTGCGCGTGGGCATCGCCGGGCGGCTGCTGGCGGAGATCGTCCTGCTGGCTGCCCTGTGGTGGATGGCCCTGCGCAAGATGGAACAGGAAGAGGTACAGTCCTGGCTGTGGGAGATGTGGCGCTTTGTCAAGCAGATCATCCCGCTGCTGATCACCGGCGTCTTTATCGCCGGCATCGGTCGGGCGCTCGTCCCCTCCTCGTGGATCCAGGCGGTCTCCGGGCGCAACACGCTGCTGGGCAACCTGGCCCCGGTGATCTTTGCCATCTTTATCTACTTTCCCACCCTGGTCGAAGTGCCGGTGGCGCAGACGTTCCTGGCGCTGGGGATGCACCGCGGCCCGCTGCTGGCCTACCTGCTGGCCGACCCGGAACTGAGCCTGCAGTCGGTGCTGGTGACCAGTTCGATCATCGGCAAGAAAAAGACGGCGGTCTATGTGATCCTGGTGGGCCTCTTCAGCACGGCGGCGGGGTTGATCTTTGGGCATTTTGCGGGGTAGCAAGTGGGCAAGTTTGCAAGTTTGCAAGTTTGCAAGTTTGCAAGTTTGCAAGTTTGCAAGTTTGCAAGTGGGCAAGTTTGCAAGTGAGGAGAAGATGCAGAACAGGGATGAGCGAAGGACGATAGGGCAGTGTAGCTGCGTGAAGGACGGGTTTGCCGATCTGCCGCCGGAGCTGCGGCCGCGCGAGCGGAAGGAGAGCGGCCTGCGCCAGGTGACCTGCCCCGGCTGCGGGCTGGTCTACTGGACGAACCGGAGCATCGATCTGTGTATGGAATGCGAGGTAGTCAAGGGGACCAGCGCCCCTAAGACAACGACAACAAAGGAGGTCGAATTGGAGATCAAGATCCTGGGCACGGGGTGCCCCAAGTGTCAGCGGTTAGAGCAGTTGGCGCGGGAAGCGGCCGCCGAAGCGGGCGTCGAGGCGACCTTCACCAAGGTCAAGGACCTGGACGCGATCATGGCCTACGACATCGTCGGCACGCCTGGGCTGGTCATCAACGAGAAGGTCGCGTCTTCAGGGCGGCTCCCCCGCAAGGAGGAGATCGTCGAATGGTTGCGGGCGGCGCAGGTTGCGTGAGCAACACCCGTCGTAGAGGAGATAGCAAATGGAGAATAAGGGCCCCCAGAATGCGCTGTTTGTCTGCTTTGGCTGCCTGTCGAACGTGGGCACGCTGACCGGGCTGGCCGGGCTGGAGGTGGTCCGCCAGATGGGCCCGGAGAAGGTCAGCATCTTCTGCCTGGGCGGCCTGGCGACCGAGGTGCCGTCGGTGCTGGAGAAGACTCACGCCGCCGAGCGGATCATCACCGTGGACGGCTGCCCCATGAACTGCGCGCTCAAGATCGTCGAGCGGGCCGGGTTCACGCCGGATCGGGTGATCAACCTGGTCAAAGACTGCGGCCTCAAGAAGGGGCCACCACTCGATTACAAAGACGAGGATGTGCAAACGGCCGAGTCAGTTATCCTGGGCGCGCTTTTGTGAGGGCATGAGCGCCGACAGAAAGGAGAGTGCCTATGCTCACGATCAAAGTGTTGGGTTCGGGTTGCGCCAAGTGCAACCTGCTGGAAAAGCACGTCGTCGAAGCGCTGGAGGCGCTGGCGGAGAGCGACCCCGCACTGGAAGCGACCATCCAGCACGTCACTGACTATGACGAGATCCTCAAGTACCCGGTCATGGTCACGCCAGCGCTGGTGATCAACGAGCAGGTGGTCGCCAGCGGACACGTGGCCTCCACGGCACAGATCAAAAAGTGGCTGGAAGAAGCGCTGCAGAGGGGAACGCGAACATGAAACAGACAACAACAGGAACAGTGGAGGGAGCGCTGGGAGCGCGCCCCAGCGTCACCCGTCAACTTTCGCTCCTCGACCGTTTCCTGACCCTGTGGATCTTCCTGGCCATGGCCGTGGGCGTGGGGCTGGGCTATTTCCTCCCCACCGCCGTCCAATCCTTCAACCAGGCCGTCTCGGTGGGGACGACCAACATCCCCATCGCC
>DAOTYD010000065.1:0-5311 GCA_034435295.1 Anaerolineae bacterium
CAGACCCGGCGGGAGCAAGGCGGGCGGGGCGCTCTATCCTTCTGCTACGAACAATCCGTGTCGCAACGGGACCCTTCGCTGCGCTCAGGGTGACAATGTTTTGCTTCGAACACCCGTATCAAAGTTTGGGGTCTCGGCGGAATCTATGGTATAATCGGCTCACAACCCTTCGAGGAGGAATGTCGCATGCCCGAACCGCAAGAGGGCGACAACGCCGAACAGGAGAGCGAGAAGAAAAAGGGGAAAAAGCGCCGTGGCCGCGTGACGATTTTCCCCAACTGGTGCAAAGGCTGCGGCCTGTGCGTCGAGTTTTGCCCCACCCAGACGCTGGAACAGGAGAGCGACGGGACGGTCGTCGTTGCCCGGCCGGACAAGTGCATCGCCTGTGGCTGGTGCGAGCTGCACTGTCCGGACTTTGCCATTTTTGTGACCGAAGTGCCACCGGAGGAAGTCGCATGACCAGGGTATTGATGCAGGGAGACCAGGCCTGCGCCGAAGGGGCCATTGCCGCCGGCTGTCGTTTCTTCGCTGGCTATCCCATCACCCCGGCCACCGAAATCGCCGAAGTGATGGCCCGCCGCCTGCCGCAGGTCGGCGGGGTGTTCATTCAGATGGAAGACGAGATTGCCTCGATGTCGGCGGTCATCGGCGCCGCCGTCGGCGGGGCCAAGGCAATGACCGCCACTTCCGGTCCAGGCTTTAGCCTGATGCAGGAGAACATCGGCTATGCGGCAATGGCCGAGATCCCCTGCGTCATCGTCGATGTGCAGCGCGTTGGCCCGTCGACTGGCCAGCCGACGCGCCCCTCGCAGGGCGATGTGATGCAGGCCCGCTGGGGCACCCACGGCGACCACCCCATCATCGCCCTCTGCCCGGCCTCCGTGCGAGAGACGTTTGAGCTGACCGTGACCGCCTTCAACTTTGCCGAGCGCTACCGCACGCCGGTCCTGCTGATGATGGATGAGGTGATCGGCCATATGCGCGAGGGGATCGAGCTGCCCGACTATGAGACGGTCGAGCGCGTAGAGCGCGAAAAGACCCTGGTGCCGCCAGAATGGTACAAACCGTTCGAGAACCTGCCCTCCGACGTGCCGCCTCTGGTGCCCTTTGGCGAGGGATACCGTTATCACATCACCGGCCTCCACCACGACGAGCGCGGTTATCCCACTGAACGGCCGGACGAGGTCAACCTCTGGCTGGAACGGGTCAACCGCAAGATCGAGCGCAGCCTGTCCCACATCTTGCTGGTCAAACAGGACGGGGTCAGGGAGGCCGATACGCTGGTCATTGCCTACGGCGCCACGGCCCGCGCCGCCCGCCACGCCGTTGAACTGGGCCGTCAGCGTGGCCGCCGCGTCGGCTTCCTCCAGCTCCAGACCCTGTGGCCCTTTCCCGAAGAGATCGTTGAAGAAGCCACCGCCCGCATCCACCGCGTCGTCGTGCCGGAGATGAATCTGGGCCAGATCGCCCTGGAGGTGGAGCGCATCGCCGGGCGAAGCAAGGTCAGGCGGGTCAACCGCGCCGACGGGGAGATGATCCACCCCGACGACATCCTGAGCGCTATCGAAGGAATGAGGTAAGAGATGCCCAAGGCCGAATCGAGAGTCCACGAGCGCTATCTGCGCCACAGCAAAAAGTTTCCCAACGTCTGGTGTGCTGGCTGCGGCATCGGCATCGTCCTGCACGCCATCATCCGCGCCGTCGACAAACTGGGGATCGATAAGGATGACATTGCCATGGTCTCCGGCATCGGCTGCACGGGCCGCATGCCGGTCTATGTCGATTTCAATACCCTGCACACCACCCATGGCCGGGCGCTGGCCTTTGCTACCGGCCTCAAGCTGGTCAAGCCGCACATGAAAATCCTGGTCGTGATGGGCGATGGCGATGCCATGGCCATCGGCGGCAACCACTTTATCCACGCCGCGCGCCGCAACATCGGGCTGACGGCCATCATCGTCAACAACGAGACCTACGGCATGACCGGCGGGCAATACTCGCCGACGACGCCGCTGAAGATGCGTGCCACCACCGCGCCCTATGGCCACATCGAGCCGCCCTTCCACATCGCCGAGATGGCAGCCGTCGCCGGCGCTTCCTTCGTCGCCCGCAGCACGGTCTATCACGTCACCGAGATGCAGCGGTACATCGAGCAGGCCATCCTGAAAGATGGCTTTTCGCTGGTCGAAGCGATCAGCTACTGTCCAACAACCTTTGGCCGCCTGAACCGCCTTGGGGCCGCGCCGCAGATGATGCGCGCGCTCAAAGAGAACAGCATCACCCGCCAACAGGCAGAGACTCTGTCTGACGAAGAGAAAAAAGGCAAGATCATCCGTGGCATCTTTGCCGACCGCCAGGACCTGCAGGAGTACACCCGTCTCTACGGGGAGGTCATCCGGCAGGCGATGGCAGGGGAGGTGGAGTGATGGCCCAGCGTGTCGAAATCCGCCTCGCCGGCACCGGTGGACAGGGCTTGATCCTGGCCGGCGTGATCCTGGCCGATGCCGCCGTGCGCGATGGCAAATATGTTGTCCAGAGCCAGTCCTACGGCCCCGAGGCGCGCGGCGGCGCCAGCCGGGCCGAGGTCATTGTCTCCGACGAGGAAATCTTTTACCCCAAGGTGCTCTCTGCCGATATTCTGCTCTGTATGAGCCAGATGGCCTGCGACTACTACGGCACTCTGCTGAAAAAGCGGGGGCTGATCATCCTCGACGACACGCAGGTTGACCGCGCGCCGACAACCTACGCCGTCCGCGCCCCCATTACCCAGATCGCCCAGGAGGCGACCGGCCGGGCGATCACGGCCAATATCGTCGCTCTGGGGCTGCTGGTGGGCCTGACCGGCGTGGTCAGCCGCGAGTCGCTGGAGGCGGCGGTGCGGGCGCGCGCGCCCAAGGGCACCGAGGAGCTCAACTTACGCGCTCTGCAGGCCGGCTTTGAAGAGGCGGCGCGCATCATCGAGGAGAGAAAGTGAGCCGCGCTCCGCTCATTGCCGTCATCGGCGGGTCGACGGCGACAGCAGAGGAGCTGGCTGCGGCTGAGGCGGTCGGGCGTGGTCTGGCCACGGCGGGCGCCACGCTCGTCTGCGGCGGACGGACAGGGGTCATGGAAGCGGCCTGCCGTGGGGCCAGGTCCGCCGGCGGGTTGACCATCGGCATCCTGCCCGGCGCCGACCCCAGCCAGGCCAACCCCTATGTCGACGTTGCCATTCCCACCGGCATGGGCCTGGCGCGCAACGCGCTGGTGGTCCGCGCCGCGCAGGCCGCTATCGCCATTGGCGGCAGCTATGGCACGCTGAGCGAGATTGCCTACGCCCTCCAGTTCGGCGTGCCCCTGGTGGGGTTGAACACCTGGCACTTTGAGCGCGCCGGGCACCCGCCGCCGCCCATCCACCGCGTCGACACGCCGGAGGAGGCCGTCGCTGCTGCCCTGCGGCTGGCGCAAAGCGCGGTTACAACTTGAAAGGGACATTGGCGCGCCGTCCGCTTCGATCGTTCCGGCTGTCGGGGAGACGATGCACCAATATGGCAGCTAGAGCGGTCTGAGCAGCGTCACATCGCCGGCCAGCAGGCGGCGCAGATGGCCGTCATCGGTGCGCAGGAGCAGCGCGCCGTCCTCGTCGACCGCCTCGGCGGTGCCGCTGTAGCGTTCGCCGCTGGCATCGACCTGCACCCGCTGTCCCAGCGTTGCCAGGCGGCTGGCCCACTCGGCGCAGGGCGCTTCGCCGGCGCGCAGGCGCGCGTAGCGGCGCTCGACGCCGGCCAGCAGATGCTGCAACAGCGCTGCGCGATCGGTCTCCTGTCCGGTTTCGGCCAGGATGCTGGTGGCGTCCGCCGCCAGTTCGGCAACGGCGGCGGGGGACACATTCACGTTGATGCCGATGCCCACCACTGCCCATGTCACCTCCTGGCCGGCGAAGGACGTCTCGGTGAGCATGCCGGCCAGCTTGCGCCAGCCGGTCGCCGCCGGAACGATCAGATCGTTGGGCCACTTGAGGGCGACCTTGAGGCCGGTCAGCGTCTCGATGGCGTCGGCTGCTGCCAGGGCGGTGAGCATGGTCAGGTGGGACACCTGGGATGCGGGCAGCGCAGGGCGGAAGAGGATGGAGAGGAGCAGGCAGGTGCCTGGGGGGGCCAGCCAGCGCCGGTCGAAGCGGCCACGGCCGGCTGTCTGTTCATCGGCGATGACGACCGTTCCTTCGGGGGCGCCGGTTGCGGCCAGCTCTTTGAGGACGTCATTTGTCGAGCCGGTACGGGGGAGGGAGATCACCGTGAAGCTGTTGGTCATCGTGCCGGCCTTTTAGTCGGAGGGATCTCCTTCTTTGCGGATGGCGTTCAGGTCGTAGCCCAGGATCGTCAACACCTGTTCCAGGCAGCGGCGGCGGAGATCGTCGTCGTCGGTGAGCAGGCCATCGATGCACAGTTGGCCGATGCGGGTGCGGTCGCACTCGTCGATGGTGCGGCTGGGTTGCGGTCCGCCTGGCTCGTAATTTTCGAGCAGCTTCATCAGCCAGTTGCCGCTGATGACCAGCTCCAGGCTGCGCGAATAGGCGTCGATGCTCTCGCCCCAGACCTGGAGGGCGTGGGGCACGCTGCGGGCGACGATACATTCGCGTTTCCCGCCCGGCTCGCGGGTGCGATAGACTCGGAATTCGAACTCGAGCTGAGTCATGGCGGCCTCCTTGTTTTCGTTTCTATTATACCACACCAGAGACTTGACAAGAAATGGAAGCTTTGCTATAATAGCAAGCACAAACGAGAACAGAGGGCAAGACTGAGACCGATGTCTGCAAGTTGCCCGACCGATGCCTGGGCATCGGTCGTTTTGTCCCTTGACAGAGAAAGCGGTTTGTGGTATAGTCACCGTCCGGCAGGGCAGGACCTTAACAATTGAAGAGTGGTAGGGAACGTGGAACGGGCAACGTCAAAACGCTACGGTCAATAGACCGAGACACTATGGAGAGTTTGATCGTGGCTCAGGATAAACGCTGGCGGCGTGCCTAATACATGCAAGTCGAGCGGTGATCCCTTCGGGGGTCATAGCGGCGAACGGGTGAGTAACACGTGGGTGACCTGCCCCGAAGACGGGAATAACCCTTAGAAATGAGGGCTAATACCCGATGTGCTCGGCGGTTCGTTCTGTCGAGTAAAGTTCCGGCGCTTCGGGAGGGGCCCGCGGCCCATCAGCTAGTTGGTAGGGTAACGGCCTACCAAGGCGAAGACGGGTAGGGGGCGTGAGAGCGCGGCCCCCCACACTGGCACTGAGACACGGGCCAGACTCCTACGGGAGGCAGCAGTAAGGAATATTGCGC
>DAOTYD010000066.1:0-8839 GCA_034435295.1 Anaerolineae bacterium
TCGGCGGCGCAGCAGAGGGGGTCGGGCCGCCTTCCCCAGCAGGCAGGCCGCAGGCCAGTGCCAGAACGACGAGCAGGGAGAAAGCCAGCAGGCAACCAGGCAGACGGGCAAACGACCAGCGTTCCACCCGCGGGCGCGTCTGGCGGTTCACCTGTTCCTCAACATCAGCGGCAGCAGAGCGCGTGGGCGGGACGGGCAGCCCATCCAGTCGAGCGCCGACCCCAGCACCTGGGCCCGCTCCCCCTGGCCGTCCAGCCACTCCAGCGGCCAGCCCAAAAAGACAGTGCGATAGACCAAGTCGCCATTTGTGTTTCATTGCCCGCTGTAAAGACGCCTCCCTCCCAGGCATAGCCGGTAAACCAGACCACAGCATCGTAGGGTTGAAGATCAGCCGCAGTCGGCTGGCCCTGGGTGACGGTATCCCAATGGTAGGGGTAGCCCAACGCGCCCAGGACCGACGTGCAATAGGGGAATCCTCCATGTCGAAAAAGACTGCTCAATCCGGTTCATGGCCAGCATGGACCACCAACACATCCAGTTCGCGCACGGTGCAAAAAGGCACATAGCCCCGCGCCTGCGCCCGCGCATAGGCGTCGTCGATGTGGGACGGCGTGGTGGCATAATCGATCGTCAGCACCAGCTTGCCAGCGCTGCGGAAAAGGTCCAGATAGCCCTCCAGCGCAGCCGTCACTTCTGGCGGCGTCGCCACGTCGTCGTCCTCGTACCCATAGTAGATGTCCTCCTGGCCAATGCCATCGACAGAAGCCAGATAGGAGGGCACGAGAACGGCCAGTTCGGGGGCGTTCTGGGCAAAGATGAGGAAATCCGCATCGCGCGCCCGCGCGTGGGCGCGGATCGCCGCCACCAGGTCGGCCATCTCCTGCGCCGCTGTGGAACGGCCCTGGTCGGCATAGTATGCGTAGGCATCGATGATGTCCAGGTACGCCCCGTCAAAGCCAGCAGCCAGCAGGCGGTCGGTATAGGCCAGGACAATCGCCTGCCAGGCCGGGTCCCAGTAATGGACCTTGTAGTTGCCCTCCCAATCGGGGTTCTCGGCGTCGAGCCAGGGCGGGTTGCCCGGCGCCCAGCCATCCTGCCAGTAGAAGCGATAATCTTCCGCCTCGCCGATGCTCATATAGGCCAGGACGATCTTCTCGCCGCCAGGGCTGTGGCGCAGGGCGTCGATCTGGGCCGCGGTGAACTCGGTCTCGGCGCTGCCGTCGGCGGCATAGTCGATCACCACCAGATCATAGGCCGTGCTGCCCATGGCGACCAGGTCGAGGTTCTGAAGCTGATAGACAAAGTCATCGACCTCTGCCAGCGGCGCGGGCAGAGGAGTCAGCGCCTGGCGCGTGACCACAGGCAAATAAGCGCGCGGCGTCACCTCGGCGGCAGGAAAAGAGGCGCAGGCAGCCTGCGCCAGGCCGGCGACGAGAAGGAAAGGCAACAGCAGCCGCGCCCCTCTCATCAGTGCCTCACCAGGGGCAGATAGAGCCAGGCGCTGGCAGGCGCCAGCTCAAAGGCGCCCATGTCGCAGGCGGCGACGCCGTCACTGTTGCCATCGAGGGGACGGGCCATGCCGCGGATGTCGACCGCCGGACAGCTCGCCTCGTCGCCCGCGTCGACGGCGGGACTGCCCAGGGACAACATCATGCCATAGGCGCTTCCCGATAGCGGTCCCACCAGCAGAGGGTCCTGCAGCAGATTGTGCGCGCTGGGGAATGGCGGGTCGATCCATTCCGCCTCATAGTTCTTCACGTTCCAGGCGATGCTATAGTCAAGCTCAAAGCGCAGGTCGGCGCAGCCTTCCTGGTAGAACAAAAAGGTCACGTCCTGGGGGTCGAAATAGTCGACGTCGCCGCGAAAGACATTGTTGCGCCCGACCAGCCGCTCCGAGCCGTTGCAACTGCCGCCCTCTTCGCGCGGGCCGGCGCCGACCAGCCCATCGCCCTGCCCATAGATGGTCGTGTTGACGACAGAGACCTGCTCGCCGCCCACGTAAGCCAGTTCCAGCGCGCTGCCCATCGCCCGGCAGGGATCGACGTTGAAGGTAAAGGGCTGCCCGTCGAAGAAAGCACAGTTGCCCACCAGCACGCTGTTGGTGATAACCGTCTCGCCAGCGACCTTGACCTGGTTGCCGGCGTTGCCCTCGGCGTGGACGCGGTCGAGGACGATGCGGCCGCCCTCCGTGTGGTAGAGCAGGTCGAGGCCGTCAGAGGTGTTGTGGAGAAAGGCCGAGTCCTCGATGATCCAGTCGCCGCCGGTGGCGCCGGTGCCGACGCCATCGCCATAGCCGCCGGCGGTCTGCGCCCAGCAGCCGGTCGGCTCGCCGCCGGGCCAGGTCTCGCCGCAGCCGTTCCACTCCACCACCCAGCGGCGGAAGGTCAGCGTGCCGGCGTTCGAATCGCCGTACTCGTCCCACAGGTCGCCGTCCCAGCCGACCAGGCCGTTGGCGGCGATGCGCACGTCCTCGACCGTCCAGTTTGTCAGCCGCCCGGCGTGGATGCCGGTGGAAGCCAGGCCGTGGATGTTCAGATAGCGCAGGGTGACATTGGCCGAGTCCTCGGCGTAGAGGCCAACGGGCGCCCACGGCCCGTAAGGGGAATGATCGCGCTCGCAGGCCAGCCCGCCGGTGTGATCTTCGACGCAGCCAGAGTGGTCGGTGATCTCGAAACAGGCCAGCTCGACGTTGCTGGCGTCGGTCAGGTTGACGATGAACCAGGGCCGCTCGCTGCCCCACAGCTCAGGCGGGTCAGGGCAGCCCGCGTCCCAGCCGGCGCCGAGGATGCGCGTCGGGTGGGCCGCGTCGGGGCCGCTGGGGATGGGCGGCATGTGGCAATCATACGAGGCTTCGGCCTGGCAGAGATCGGCGCCGGGCGCGCCATAGCCCATCATATACGACCCGGCGGCAACGATCAGCGTGTCACCGCCGAGGATGCGCGGCGAGCCGCCGGGCGGCAGCGCCTGGAAGGGATGGTTCCAGGCGCACGGCTGGCCCGTGCCGCTGCCGGGATAGGGCGCATCGACCAGGCCGGTGCACTGGGCAGCCGAGCCGCCGTCGGGGCGGACATAGTAGGTGACCGCGGCCGATCCCGCCGGGCGAGACGGGACGGATGGGAGAGGAGGTTGAGAGGCAGGGGGCTCCGTCACTTCAGAAATCCCGCCGCAGGCCAGCAAAGCAGCGCTCAGACAGAGCAGGGCAAAGCCTCTCTTGTGCAAAGTGCCCCTCCTTTCGTAACTGCCTGCCTCCCGCAGGTTCAGGCGCAATCGCCAGCCACTTTCTAACCGGCGGGAGGGTAGTTACCCTCCTGAAAAAGCTCACCGAGGCGCGGGCCTCGGTGAGCCTGGACAAACGACGACAGCGGCGCGCCCCTGCTTACTGAACTGTGATCGCAACAGGACCGGCCAGCCGCGCGCACTCACCATCCATAAAGCAGATCGTCAGCCACAAATTGTAAGAGCCGGGGGCGGGGATGTTGAGATGATCGCGCCAGGTGAAACGCTGGCCTGGTGTAAAGCTGGAATAGGTCCAACTCTTTTGGAACTGGTTCGTCTGCTCCACGACCGTTCCCAGAGCAATGTATTCGACCGTGCTGTTGGAGGTGTTGGAGACGTCCATATTGAACCAGATGTCAGCGTTGACGGCGTAGGGGCCAGGCGCCCGCTCGACCGTGTAGCTGTTGGCAATGATGCCACGCGCGCTGACCGGCGCGGTTGTAGGCGGGACAGCCGTCGGTGGCGCAGCGGTGGGCGGCACGGCGGTCGGCTGCGCCGGCGCAGCGGTCGGCGCCGGCGGCGGCACCACTTCCGGAATGCCCTCCACATTGTACGCCGTGACAATGTCACCAAAGACCCAGCCCTCGCCGCCCTGGTAGACGATCTCCCACCAGTCGCCGTAGCGGCCGATCACCGTTGCCTGTCCACCGGGGTTGATGTAGCCAATGCGAGGGTAAGTCGTGCCTGGGCCGGTGCGCACGTTGGCCCCATCCGCCCCGGCGATGACATAAGCCACTACCGGCGTTGGCGACGGCGGCTCGGGAGTGGGCGTCAGCGTGGCGATGGGCGTCGAGGTAGGCGTCGGCGGCAGCGTGGCGATGGGCACCGGCGTGGCATTGGGATCGCGGGTAGGCAGCAGCGGCGTCTGCGGCACAGTCACCGTCGGCTGAGTCGGTGCCCCGCCCCCTCCCAGCCCGGAAAAGCCCCACCAGGCCAGCAACGCGCCGGCAAAGAGCAAGAGCACCAACCCCACGACCATCAGCCAGGGACTGGGACCCTTCTTTTCGGGACGAAGGTCCAGGTCGAGCAACGGCCACCTCCATGCCAGAGATTACAGGGTGATTATACCATCCCCCCAAGAATCAAGCAACTGCCCCAGCGGGCTGCACCCTTGCAAACTTGCACCCTTGCAAACTTGCAAACTTGCAAACTTGCAAACTTGCACCCTTGCAAACTATTGAGGTCTGCCCCCTATCGCAAAATGACGAACACGGGCACAGTACCGTTCTGCAGGTCCACCGGCCCGGCGACCTTGCCGAGAAGCGCACCGTCGTCTGCGCCGGCGGGGCTGGCCCGCACAGCCACGCCGGGGGCTGCGGCAACGGTGAGCCAGTCGCCGATCTCCAGCTCGCCGCGCGACAGGTCAACCCGCACAGCCGGCACCAGGCCCTCGGTCGCAATGGCGAGATAGCCGCCTGGCAGCGCGCTCCCTTCCACCGGCTGGACATCGAGGATCGCCGCGCCATCCAACTCGGCCATCTCGCGCATTTCTGCCCGCACCGCCTGCACCACCACGCCGACAACGGCTGTGCCATGCCCGGCGTCGGCCCGTCGCACGCTCAGCATCGGCTCGCCGCCATCGGGCGATTCGACGACGCCAGCAAGGGCAACAACGTCTCCAGGCCGCAGCGCCACAGAGTCGCCGTTAAAAACGATCGTTCGCTGGCCTGACTTCATGCTCCAGTACCCCCCTGCCGCGTAGATGCCACCCACACCGGCAAAGTAGCCATCGTACCACCCTGAAAGGCTGTGAGCAAAGATTCCCCGATAGCTACTGCTGACGAACGAGCCGGCATACGCAGACGCAGCTTCGTTGCGAACAAGCAAGGCGTACCCTGTCGCCGAGCCACTGACCACCGCCCCCGGCCGCAGACTCCAGGCATAGGGAACGTTCGTGATCGGCTGGCGCGGCAGGGTAGTGTAGCTGCCCACGCCGTGCGGGCGGACTTCGAGCTGCAGCCAGCGCTCGGCTCCCGTATAGACATCTTGAGGATTCCCTGGAGCCGTGTTGATGGTAAAGAAACCTCTCCGCACCGTCACACCGGGCGAGTCAAAGACCTGCGTGGAACCGACCTGGCTGCCACCCGACGCGGCACTCCAGACAGTGACTCTGAAATCAAAGGTCCCGTTGGCCGGCGTCCCATTCCACTCCAGGTAACCCTGGTAGGTCATCGTATCCGCCATCGAACCGCCTGTGGGGACCACAGAGCCGCTTCCCCCGGGCCCCTGGGCCAGCGCGCGACCTGCGATCAGCGCCAGGGCCAGCAGCCCCGCCGCAATCAATCCAACCAGCGTAAACCGAGACAACCTGTTCATCTTTTCCTCCTTTATCCGTTCCGCAATACCAGGGGGATGTAGAGATATGTCAGCCTGCCACACCAGAAACCAGCGCAGAGGTTGTAGGGACTATTACTGACCATCCCCGCGACCGGCTGGCCGATGGTCGCATCCAGCGCAAAGGCCCCCTGCTGCAGGTGACCGCCGCCGCCGCCAATGACGTACCGCTGAATTTCGACCGCCAGGATCGATGCGGTCGACGCGACAGCGCTGCCAGTCGCCGCGACCACCAGCAATGCCGCCAACCCGATTTGCACCACCCGTTTCCTGTCCATCTTGACCTCCTATTGCGCGAAATACTGTTTTTCATCGTTCACCGTTCATTCCATCTAGCCGCCTCCTGCCGCGCCCACGCGGCTTCCTCCTGGCGTCCCACCGCCTGGTACAGCCCGGCCAGGTAGCCAAATGCCGTGCCAAAAGACCGTCGCGCTGGCGGTCAGATCGAAGCCAAACTGCAGATCGACCAGGTGTCCCAGCACCGCTGCCACCAGCGCCACCCACAGGAGCTGCTCCCAGCGCCCTCCCCGGCGCAGTCCACGCCAGGCCCGCAGGCCCCAGCCCGCCAGCAGGGCGGCAAAAGCCGCCACGCCCGCCAGCCCGGCGCTCAACGCCAGATCGAGCCACAGATTGTGCGCCCGGTCGACCAGAGCATCCCGCCCCTGGTAGTAGACGAGCTGCGGCGGGTAGACGCGGGCAAAGACAGCCCGCAGCGTCTCCGGCCCATAGCCCAGCCAGGGCCGCCCGGCGATGAGCGGCAGCGCCGCCCGCCAGATCGTCAGCCGGGCGGCGGTCGAGCCGGCGTCCGTGCAGCCCAGCGTCGCCAATCGCTCCAGTCCCGGCAGCCGGGCCAGCCAGGCCAGCGGCCCGGCCGGCAGGTTGAGCAGCGCCACGAACCCCACCGCCAGCGCCGCCAGCCCCAGCGCCGCAACAACGACCCGCCAACGGCGGTTGATGATTGCCCAGAGCACCGCAAACACCAGCCCTGCCACGCCAGCCCCCAGCCAGGCGCCGCGCGCCTGGGTCAGCGCCAGGCAAAAAAGCTGGCTCGCCAGCAACAACCAGGCGAGCCAGCGGCGACGCTCCTGCAGCGCCCACGCCGCCGTCAGCGGCACCGTCAGCACCAGATAGGAGCCGAAGAAATTTGCCCGCCCGACCGTGGAGAGAACGCCAGAAGCAGCATCCGTCCGCCAGGCCAGCGGGTCGAGGCCAGACGCCTGCAAGAGGCCATAGACGACCATGGGCAGGCTGCCCCAGACCAGCACTGCCCATAGACGTCTTTGCTGAGCGCGGCGGCGCAGGCCATCAGCAGTGAGGCCAAAGAGAAGCAAACAGGCAAGGAGAGTGAGCAGTCCCTGTTGACGCTCGTAAGAGCCCCACAAGCTGGCGCGCGGGTTGACCGACAGCGCCGTTGCCAGGGCATAGCTCAGGCCGAGGCCCAGCACAGGCCAGAGGAGCGGCGGCGGCCTGGGCCGCTCGCTCCTTTCGATGGTCCGCACCAGCGCCGCCAGCGCCATCAGCAGCACCAGCGCCCGCAGCAGCAGCGCCTTGGGCAGCTCGAAACTGTTGACACCCCAGGGATTCAGCGCCAGCGGCACAAACAGAGCCACCGCCAGCCAGGCAGCCTCGACAGCCTGCTCGACCTGCCAGACGAGACCTCTGCATATGCCAACTCGCACCACCACCATGCCAGACCTTCGGCGGGGAATCAAACCGCCCGCCCACGGCCGCCGAGCCCGCCCAGCGAGTTTTGCACCTCCAGGCTACAAGAGACTCGCCCGGATAGACAAGGCTACTTGCACACTTGCAAACTTGCACACTTGCACACTTGCACACTTGCACACTTGCTACTTCAACGCCATAAACACCTTCTCCGCCGACAGCGGCAGCGAATTGAAACGGATACCCAGCGCGTTATAGATCGCGTTGGCGATGGCCGGCGCCGTCTGCACCATGACGTGCTCCCCCACCCCGCGCGCGCCCCACGGCCCATCCTCCAGCGGCGTCTCGACAATGTCGCCGTGGATCTCGCGCGGAATGTCCGCCGCGGTAGCGATGCGGTAGTCAACCAGGTTGGCGTTCAGCGGGCGACCCCCCTCGTCGAAGCGCAGCGCCTCAAAGGCCGAACTCATGCCATGCACCGCCCCGCCCTCGATCTGCGTCAGCACCAGGTCAGGGTTGACCGCCTTGCCCACATCGTAAGCGCTGGCGATCTTGAGAACCTCGATCTGCCCGGTCTCGGTATCGACCTCCAGATCGACCGCCTGCGCGCCGACGGTGTAGTGAACTACCGCGCGGGTGCCCTGTCCGGTCTCGAAATCGAGGTTGGTGACGTAGGTAGGCATAAAGTGGCCCTGCCCGACGATCGGCCCGCCCCTCCAGCCCTCGAAATTCTCGTTCGGCAGGCCATAGATGACCATCTTTTCCAGCGACTGCTCCCGCTCGGACTTGAACGAGATCACCCGGCCGTCCTTGATGTCCAGGTCGGCAGGGTCCTCATCCCAGTGCGCCGCGACGATCTCCAGGATCTGCCGTTTGGCATCCTCGGCTGCGGCCTTGACCGCGTTGCCCGTCGACCAGGTGATGCGGCTGGCGACGGTCTGCCACTCGTAGGGACTGTATTTGGTGTCCACCGGCACCGAGACGCGCACCCACTCGTAGGGCACGCCCAGCGCCTGGGCGGCGATCTGGGCAAGGACGGTGAAGGCGCCCTGCCCCAAATCCTGCGCCCCGATCTCGACGTTGACCGTGGCATCTTCGTTGAAACGGACAATGGCCGAGCTGCCCGGATTGGGCGGCATGGCCGGCGCCTTCCACATGATGGCGATGCCCTTGCCGCGCCGTTTGTGCGGCGCCGAAGGCGGCTCTTTCTGCCCCCAGTTGACCGCTTTGGTCACCCGGTCGATGCAGGCCACCAGATCGATCCGCGGCATCTGCATGCCAGTCAGGATCGTCTGCCCGCCCTTGACGCAGTTGCGGCGGCGGAACTCGGCCGGGTCCATGCCGATCTTTTCGGCCAGTTGGTCCATAATCTGCTCGATGCCCCAGTGGATTTCGGGCATGCCAAAACCGCGCATGGCGCTGCCGACCGGCTGGTTGGTGTAGACGCAGTAAGAGTCGCCCTTGACGTTGGGGATGAAATAGGGGCCGGTGCAGGAATAGCCCGCCGCACGGACGATGTTGACCCCATAATCGTTGTAGGCCCCGCCGCCAAAGTAGTAGGCCGTCT
>DAOTYD010000067.1:0-22544 GCA_034435295.1 Anaerolineae bacterium
CCCTTGTCTCCTTGTCCCCTTGTCTCCCTGTCCCCTACTCCCCCCTCAACATCCTCAACTGCCCCGCCTGGCCGGAGAGCAGCTCCTCCTGCGCAGGGGTGAGATCGGCCGGCCAGACCAGGTCGATGATGCGGGTGTGCTCCGTGCCGCCGGGGCCGCCGCCAAAGCGCCACTGCTCGGCGACCGGGTTCACGTCGCGCACGCGCCACACGCCGCTGGAGGGATAGCCCTCCTGCCCCAGCACCACCGCCAGGTACGACCAGTTCTGCGGGTCGTCGCCCAGCAGCGCGCGCGGCACCTTGACCGTGATCTTGCTCTGGCCGGGATCGGCAAAGACGACCATCTCGGCGTTGACCTGCGTGGGGGCCTCGTCGCCCGGCACATAGATCCCCGGCGTCCAGCCTTCGACCCAGATGGCATAGTCCCAGGCATAGTCGGCGCTCAGGGAAGCGTTGCGGCCCGGCAGGAGCGCCCGCGCGCCGCTGGCCGGCCCGTCCTGGTCGATGTAGATGTCAAGCGTCTGCACCGAGACGCCGTTGGGCGAGTTCCACACGTTCTGCAGCGGACCGCGCAGGGTCAGGCGGAAGACGATGTTGTTCTCGTCATAGCCGACGCTGAAAGAAGTGGCGTCGAAGCAGCCCGGCTGAAAAACGGCGTCGGTCGGATAGGTGTACGAGCCGGGGCCATAGTCGTCGCCCTCCGGGTCGCTCACCGTCAGCACCGGCGTCGTCAGCCCCAGGTCCGGCACGACGATCAGCGCCGGGCCGCTGACGGGCAGGAGCTGCTGGTCGCTCTGGGCCACGTCCGTGCCCTGGCTGAACACCAGGCGCAGTTGGATGCGGTCGCCGCTGTCGAGGGCGGCGGTGGGAGCGATGTTGTTCAGCGGCAGGGCGATCTCGAGCGTGTTGCTCATCGGCTCGACGGCGGCAGTGGCATAGTCCTCATAGGCCAGCCATTGGTCGCCATCGTAGACGGAGAGAGCCATGCTCACCATCTCAGCGTTGTTGCCCAACGTGACTTCGGCCAGGCGCGTCGCGCCAAAGCCCAGGTAGCTCTCCGCGCCGCCATAGCGAGAAAAGGCGCTGGCCTCGCCGCCGCCGGGCGGCATCAGGTAGATGCCGACGGTGCTGCGGCAGTTGGGATTGCCGCCGCAGGTAGTCAGGGCGCCCCAGGAGTAGGCCGCATCGACGCGCAGGTAGAGCATCCGGGCGTCGAAACCATAGTAGAGCCGTTCCAGAGGCAGGCCAGAGGCCATAGCGCCGCTGTCCACCGAATAATAGCCCGCCGCGTCCCACTCGCCCTCAGTGGTGATGCCGTCGATGGTTGGCGAGATCAGGTCAGTGGCGGCCTGCCGGGCCGGTTCGGGGGCGGCGGCGATGATCGGCACGCTGAGCCAGTCGGGCGGCTCTTCGCCCAGCGTGATCAGCACCTGACGCAGCGTGTCGCGGTACTGGCGGTCAAAGTCCTCGTCTGCGCCCGAACTCTGGTCAGCGCCGTACCACCAGAACCAGTCGGAGCCCTCGGCGATGTACATCAGCGTCAGCGCCTGATCCAACGCCTCCGCGCTGGGCGGCGTGCGCACGCCGTTCTGGTACTTGAGCACCGTCTCGCGCACGCGGCGCAAATAGTCCCAGGCGCGGTTCTCCTCGTCCTCGCCGATCCAGGTGGCAAAGTTGTGGCTGATCCACGAGCCGGCCCACAGGTCGTCGATCTGACGGCTGGGTTCGTCGGGGAACATGGCCAGGTACTCGGAAGGCGTCACGGTGACGATGGTCTCGTCCTCCGAGAGGCGCTGGTAGAGGCCGTGGAGAAACTCTTTGCCGTCGTTCTCGTAATACTCCCAGGCGTTCTCGCCGTCGAGGATGACCGTGACCAGGTTGGGGCCGCTGGCGCCCTCGGCGCGGAGGCGGTCGTGGATGTCGTGGATGCGGCGCACAAAGTCGGCGGCGGCGACATTGCCGGGCAGCCCGGAGTAGGTAAAGCCGACCTTGTCCGAGATGACCACGTCCCGAAAGACCATGGCGACGGGGATGCCGTCGGCACCCATGACGGTGTAGGGGCGATAGAGGGCGTCGGCCTGCTGCACCACGTCATTCACGTCGCGGCTAAAGCTGTCCATGCCGAGCGAGTTGGCCAGCACGCCCTCGTCGGAAGCCATCCAGCGGATGCCGGCGCGGCCGACCATGTTGACGATTTCCTGGGCCACCGAGCCTTCAGCCGGCCACATGCCGCGCGGGGCCATGCCAAAGTGCTCCTGGTACATCTGCACGCCCAGATCGAGGTGAGCCACAGCGTCCTGGCCGTAGCGGAAGGGCGGGACGGGCACCTCGAGCGAGGGCAGCGCTTCGCGGGCCAGGTTGGTGTCGACCAGCAGCGGCAGAATGGGATGGGCGAAGGGAGTCATGGTCACCTCGATCTGGCCGCTCTGCTGCATCTGGGCGTGGAGGGGGATGACCTGTTGCAGGATGCGCAGGTGCTCGGCCATGACGATCGCCTTGTCCTCCTCCGAGTAGCCGCGGCCTTTGGCGACCAGCGCCGCCAGCGGCTCCTGGGCCAAAAAGTCCGGGTCGGTCCAGCCCAGGTTGAAGAGCACCTGCAGGTCACGATAGTCCTGGGCAGTCCAGGTTGCCATCGCCGCGGCGATCTCGGCGTCGCCCGCCCCGGGCCGCATCCGTTGCAGTTCGACGTAGCGAGGGAAGCGCTGGATGACGCGGGGGTTGATGTCGAAAAAGTAGCGCAGGATGAAGCGTTGCTGGTCCTCGGTCAGCTCCTCAGCCGGGACCATCGTCATCTCCCAGTACATGTCGGTCGCCCCGGCGGCAAAGTCATCGAGCTGACGGATCAGGCTGGGGGTCAGGTTGAAGGTGACGTGGACGTTCGGATAGTCCTGCAACATGGCGGCCATGTCGTAATAGTCCTTGGCCGCGTGGACACGCACCCACGGCTTGGCATAGATGCCGGTCTCCGGGTCGCGGTAATAGACCGGCTGGTGCTGGTGCCAGATGATGGCCAGATAGATGACATCATCGGCTGGCGCCGCAGGAGCAGTCGTCGGCGTGGCCCGGCAGGCGGAGAGGAGCAGGCCGACCAGCAAGATCAGGGATAGGAATCGGTAAGATTTCATCTTGTCCTCCTTTGACGAAGCAGTAAGACATAGCCCTCGCGCGGGGTCAGGGCCGCGGCAGGGATATAGCTCGCAAAGCCGCCGTCGGCGTCGACAGCCAGGTCGGGCAGACCGCTCAGCCCGACCAGCAGTTCCTCGACGGCGTAGGGGCCCTCTTCGAGCGCGCTCTCCGGCAGGGAAAAGGCGCAGCCGCGCTGCTCCTGGGCAGAAAAATTGAGCAGGACGAGCACATTCTCCTCCTGGTGCTGGCGCAGGAAGGCATAGACCGGGCGACAGGTGCTCTCCAGGGGGATCAGCGCGCCGGTGCGCAGGGCGGGATGATTATTGCGCAGGTGGATGAGCGCGCGGTAGCGGTTGAGCAGCGAGTGCGGGTCGGCGGCCTGGACGGCGACGTTGACCGTCTCGTAATCGGCGTTGAGCGGCTGCCAGGGCCGCCCGCCGGTAAAGCCACCGTTGGCGTCGGCGCTCCACTGCATCGGCGTGCGGATCAGCTCGTCGGGCTTTTGGCCCGTCATGCCGATCTCTTCGCCGTAGTAGATAAAGGGCGTGCCGGGCAGGGTCAGCAGGATGGTGGCAGCCAGACGAGCCTTGTCGGGGTTGCCACCGACGGCGGTCATGACGCGGTTCTGGTCGTGGTTGGTGAGGAAGGTCGCATAATCACCAGCGTCATACGCAGCGATGACTTGCTCCAGCCGGCTGCGGAAAGCGGTGTTGGTGTTGACGGTAACGCTCTCGATGATCGCCTCGGCCAGGCTGAACTCGAAAGCCAGGTCGAGTTCATCCCTGGCGACGTAGGGGACGACGGTGACCGTGTCGGCCCAGACCTCACCTACGGTCACGGCTTCCGGCTCGATGCCGGTGTAATAGTCGTGAAAGCCGTCGAGCCAGGCGTGGGTGGCGGGGGTGCTCTCCTGCTGCGCGCCGTCCTCGATCAGGTGGCGCACCGCGTCGAGGCGGAAGCCGTCGACGTCCATCTCCTCCAGCCAAAAGCGGACCACCTGGTGCATCTCTGCCGTCACCGCCGGGTTGCGATAGTTGAGGTCGGGCATCTGATCCCAAAAGAGCGCGTAATAGTAAGCGTTGCCGCGGCGGTACCAGACCTGTTGCCCCCATGGGCCAGAAAAGCCGGGGTTCTCATCGCTCCAGACGTACCAGTCGCGGTAGGGGGCATCGGGACCGCTGCTGGCGTTGATGAACCACGGGTGAGAACTGGAGGTGTGGTTGAGCACCAGGTCAATGATGACACGGATGCCGCGGGCGTGGGCCGCGTCGATGAGGGCGTGAAAATCCTCGTTCGTGCCATAATCCCGCTCGACGGTGTAGTAATCGATCACATCGTAGCCGTGGTAGCTGGGCGACTGCATGATCGGCATGAGCCAGATGGCGGTGATGCCCAGGTCGTCCCCGGTGGACGGGTCGCCGTCGTTGAGATCGTCGAGCTTTGCGATCAGCCCCTGCAGGTCGCCGATGCCGTCGCCGTCGCTATCGTAGAAACTGCGCACAAAGATCTCGTAAAAGACGGCGTCATGCCACCAGTTGGACCGCTCGACGGGAGGGGGAGTGGAGAAGGCAGGGGAAGGCACAGGAGATGGAGATGGCGTAGGGTTGGGAGCCAAAGAGTCACAAGCCACAAGGGGCAAGATCAGCAAGAGCCATATCAGAAACGCGGCGAATGGTTTGGGCTTCACGATCCTTCTCCTCGATGGCGCTCAGGGAGCGGGCGAGAGGATGGCAGCGGCGCGCGGCGGCAGGGTCAGGCCGCTGATGCGCCCGCGGGCGACGCGCGCCGTCTCTTCTCCCCACAGGTCGCCCAGAGAGGCGCCGTTGGGCAGGAGCCGGCGGACCGGCACGTCCAGCGCGTAGGGCGCGGCGCCGTTGTTGAGCACAACGACCAGCGTCTCTTCCGCCGCCTGGCGGGCGAAGGCATAGACGCCGCGAGCGGCGTCGGCGTGGAGGCGCAGGTAGCGCCCGCGACGCAGCGCCGGATGGGCGTGGCGCAGGGCGATAGCGCGGCGGAAAAAGGCCAACAGGTCATGGTCCCAGCGCGACTCGTCCCACGGAAAGCTGCGGCGGCAGTCGGGGTCCTCGCCGCCCTCCATGCCGATCTCGTCGCCGTAATAGACGCACGGCGCGCCGGGGCAGGTCATCATAAAGAGCACGGCCAGCTTGAGGCGCTCCCTGTCGCCGCCCACCAGCGTCAGAAAACGGGCCATGTCGTGGCTGTCGAGCAGATTGAGCTGGGCCAGGGTGATCTCCCAATCATAGAGGCCCAACAGGCTGTCGATCTGCCGCGCAAACTGGACGGCGTCGAGCGGCTTGAGCCTGAAGCCGCCGGGCCGCATGGACGTATCCAGCTTTTCCCCGCCGAAAAAGCCCAGGCAGGCGCGGGTAAAGATGTAATTCATCACCGCGTCGAACTGGTCGCCCTGCAGCCAGCGCTGGGCCGGGAACCAGATCTCGCCGACGATGTAGGCATCGGCGTTGGCCCCCTTGACCACGCGGCGGAACTCGCGCCAGAACTCGTCGTCGTCGATCTCCTGCGGCACGTCGAGCCGCCAGCCATCGACGCCGAACTCGATCCAGTAGCGGGCCACGTCGAAGATAAAGCGGCGCACGGCAGGGGTGTCCGTGTTGAGCTTGGGCAACGCGGGCAGGTTCCACCAGGCCTTGTAGCCCAGGTCCCGCCGCTCTCTGGCGTTGCGCGGATAGGCGTTCAGCGGCCTGCCGGCGCGCAGGCGCTCCTGGTCGAAGTAGAACCAGTCCAGGTAGGGCGAAGCGGCGCCGTTCTCCAGGGCGTGGTTGAAGGGATAAAAGCCGCGGCTGGCATGGTTGAAAACGCCGTCGATCACGATGCGGATGCCGCGCGCGTGGGCGGCATCGAGCAGCTCGCGCAAGGCACCGTCGCCACCCAGGATCGGATCGACGCGATAATAGTCGTGGGTGTGGTAGCGGTGGTTGGCCGCCGACTGGAGGATGGGATTGAAATAGATCGCCGTGATGCCCAGCTCCTGGAGATAATCCAGGCGCTCGACAACGCCCAGCAGGTCGCCGCCCTTGTAGCCATAGACAGTGGGCGGACTGTCCCACGGCTCCAGGTTGGCGGGCTTTTCCACCCGCCGGCTCTGGGCAAAACGGTCCGGGAAAATCTGGTAAAACACAGCATCTTTGACCCACTCTGGGGTGATGAGTTGAGAAGACAAAATGACACCTCCTGTCAAAGGCTATCTGTTTTCATCGTACACACTGAGGCCGGCAAACTGGGTGCCGAACCACAGCCGCCCCTCCCCATCCTGGAGGATGGCGCTGACCTGGCCATGGGCCAGGCCGGAATTGATGGTGGTATAGCTGCGCCAGTCTGCCCCGTCGAAAACCGCCACCGCGCCGCCGCCCTGGAGCGGCTTTTCGGTCGCCACCCAGACACGGCCGGCGTCGTCCACCGCCAGCGCCGAGATCGTGTTCCAGGGAATGTCCGAGTTGGCGGTGGAATAGCAGGCCCACGTCGCCAGGTCAAAGTGGCACAGCCCGCCGCCGCCCGTGCCAACCCAGACGCCGCCCTGCGCGTCCGCCGCCAGCGCGCGGACGCCGTTGGCAGTCAGGCCGGACGAGAAAGCCGTATAGCTCGACCACACGCCCGTGACCGGGTCGTGAACGACCAGCCCCTGGTCCGTGCCGATCCAGACCCGTCCTGCCCTATCGACCGCCAGCGATAACACAACACGGTCGAAATCGCCAGCGTTCTGCCAGGCCGCGCCGTCCCACACGGCCAGGCCGGCGCGGGTGCCGACCCACAGCCAGCCCCGGCCGTCGGCGGCCAGGGCGCGGACGCGCGCCTCCGGCAGCCCCATGTCGGCGGCGGTGTAACAGTCCCACTCCTCTTCGGCGACGGCGCAGACGCCGCTCTCGCTGCCCACCCACATCCGCCCGGCGGCGTCCCGCGCCAGGGCAGTGACCTGGTTATCGGGCAGAGGGGAATTGGCGGCGCGCAAGAGGCGAAACTGCTCCGCCTCATAGACCGCCAGGCCGCCAGACGTGCCCACCCAGACCCGTCCGGCGCTGTCCAGAGCCAGCGCCGTGACGCGATTGTCGGGCAGGCTGCCCTGGGTAACCGACCAGCTTGTCCAGTGGCGCAGTTCCAGCACGCGGTGAATGTGGTAAGCGGCATAACTGACCCCGCACAGAGCCGTCAGCACCAGGACAACGATCACCAGCCAGCGCGGCGGCGCGATCCACAGGTCGGCCGGCAGCCAGTAGGTCAGCCGCTCCCACGTCTGGGCGTCAAGGTGAATGTTGTAGCGCTCGGACACCGTCTCGGCGATCGCCCCCACCGAGAAACAGAGAGCCGGCGTGACGATCAGCGTGTACTGCGGCCACCGGGTCGGCCAGAGAAAGAGAAAGAGCCATCCGCCGACGTACCAGGCGAACAAGAGTTTGTTGCGGCGGTACAGGAAGGGCAGGCCGACCAGGCTAAAGAGGAAGGTAAAGATGTCAAAGGGGAAGAAAAAAACGGCGGGGTGCCAGCTCGACGCGCCGCCCATCCACGCCAGCGGCTGCCACCAGGGATAACGGTAACGGGCGACCTCCGCGCCCTGGGCATAGCGCTGATGATAGCGCAGCGAGTCGAGCAGCCGGCCAACGGGGTCGGGCCACAGCGTCGGGTCGAGGGCGAAAAAGACGGCCAGCGCGAGCAGCCCATAGAGGAGGACGTTCCACGGCTTGCGTCGCTGCTGCCAGACGATGAACGGCAGCGCGGTCAGGCCGACGACGGCGTAGATGTACTTGCCAGCAGCGGCGACGCCCAGCAGCGCGGCGGAGAGCCAGAACCAGCGGCCGGTTGCGCCGTCGCCACGGCGACGGGCGCGGTCATAGGCCAGCACGGAGCAGGTCACTGCCAGCGCGGGCAGCGCCTCCAGGTAGACCTGGGCCGTGTACTTGGTCGCCATCGTATGCACGGCCAGCAGCGCCCCGGCCAGCGGGTTGACCAGGGCGACGACCAGCACCTGCAACATCCCAAAGAAGGCCGAGATGTAGCGGTCGACAAAGAACACGCCCAGGACCGCAGCGTCGTCGCCCCATCTGCCGAGCCAGGCGGGTGGCATTGCCCCCGCGCTTTGCTCAGGCAGCCCCTCATAGCCAACCGCACGCAGACCGAGGGCATAGATCAGTTTGACCAGGGCGGGGTGCTCGCTGTTGCAGGTCGTATGGGGGATTGCGGCCCATTCGCCGCGGGCCATCAGGCCGGCGTAGGTGGAAGCGGCCCAGCTATAGACCGGCTCGTCGGCGTCGACGGGCAGGAGGGAAGCAGCGACGACACGCTGCACCAGCGCCAGCAGCGCGATCAGGGCGATCAGCAGAGCGCGGACGCGCTTCGGCGTGATCCGCATCCAGGACGATTTCACCCGCACTGCTCCCACCTGGTTCCAAGCCGATGCTCCATCTCCTCCCAGTCCTCTGCCGGGAGTTCCTGCGAACATAACCACTCCAATGCCTGTTAGCGGCGCCGCTGCCCGCCCTCGTCGAGCCACAACCCACCGCTCAACGGCTGCAACTCTGCCCCACCAGCCACCGGCTTTACCTGGCCCACCTGAAGCCGCAGCGTCAGGCCAGTGGGGAGGTCGATGCGGCGGGGGGTCGCGCCGCTGTGGAGGGCGACCAGCAGCGTCTCCCCCTGCCCGTCGATGCGGTAGCACCAGGTCGTCTCGTCAGCCTGCAGCGTGGTGCGCCGGCCCGTCCAGATGGCCGGGTGCGCCCGTCGCAGGGCGATCAGCCGCCGATACCCGTCCAGCAGCGCGCCGTCCTGCCGCTCGTCCCAGGGCATCGGCAGGCGCGAAAGCTCCAGCCCGCCCCCACCTTCCCTGCTCTCGCTCTGGCTCAGGCCGACCTCGGTGCCGTAATAGATCACCGGCGGATGGGGCAGGGTCATCTGCGCCAGCGCCGCCAGTTGCAGCCGCCGTTTTTCGCCGCCGGCCAGGTAGAGAAAGCGGTCCATGTCGTGGTTGTCGACAAAAGAAGGCATCGAAAAGCCGGGGGGGAAGAACGCCAGGTGGCGCTCGACCTGCTGCGCCAGCGTCGCCAGGTCGAGCGAGCCACGGGCGAAAGCGCGCCGCAAGAGGTCGCAGAGGCCAAAGTCGAGCGTGCCGTCGAGACGGCCCAGGTAGCCATGCAGGATAGGGGGCGGCTCGACGATCTCGCCAAAGCACCAGCAATCGGCCTTGACGGCCTTGCAGGCGCGCCAGAACTCGCTCCAGAAGGCATGTTCGGGGCCGTTGGCGTGGTCGAGGCGGAACCCATCGACATCGTACTCTGTCAGCCAGTAGCGGGCGACGTCGATCAGATAATCGCGCACGGCGGGGTTCGCCGTGTTCAGGCGGGGCATCGCGGCGACGTTGAAAAAGGTGCGGTAGCCGTGGGGATAGGCCGGATCGAAGGTGAACCAATCACGGTAAGGGCTGGCCGGGTCGGCGCGGGCCTGCTGGAAGAAGGGGTGCTGGCTGCTGACGTGGTTGCAGACCAGGTCGAGGATGATGCGGATGCCGCGGGCGTGGGCGGCCTGCACCAGCGCGCGCAGGTCGTCGCCCGTGCCCACGCGCGGGTCGATAGCGAAAAAGTCAGTCGTGTCGTAGCGGTGGACAGAGGGGCTGGCAAAGATGGGGGTGAGCCAGATGGCCGTTGCGCCCAGCGCGGCGATGTAGTCCAGTCGCCCGGCAATGCCGACCAGCGTGCCGCCAAAGACATCGTGCAGCGAGGCGTGGCGGGCAAACGGCCGCCCTCCGCCGCGGTCGAAGCGGTCGACGAAAATCTGATAGACCACCGCCTGCCGCGCCCAGGCCGGCGTCTCCAGCCGGTCGACGCTATAGGCGAAGGGCGTGGGCTGGGGAGAGAGGGGCAGAGAAACATCCACGGGGGGGCGCTGTCCGGCGAAAAAGGCCGCCGTCGCCCGCTCGACAGCCAGGCGAAAGGGCGGCCAGTCGGCCCACAGCTCGGCGCCGTCGTCGCGCCAGCCGCTGATGCGGTAGCGCACCAGCGTCCCCTCCGGCTGCGGCGGCAAGACAGCTTCCCAGCGTTCGGCATAGCCCCAGAGGAAGGGGCTCCACTCGACGGCGACGCGCGTCAGGGGCACGGCCTGCCCGACGCGCGCGACGCCACGGCTGCCGTCAGGCTCCTGGCCGTCGGCGGTGTAGTAGCAGGCCAGGCGGTCCAGCGCCGTATCCGGCCCAACCGTGACAGTGAGCGTCACCGGCTCGCCGGGCAGGGGGTCGGCGGGGGCAATACGCGCGCCGTGCTGAATCCCCCGCGCACGGCTGCGCTCGTGGAGCAGCTTGAGCTCATCGCTGGCGAAACTGCCAAAAATGAAATCTTCCATCTATCCCCATCTCACCGCTGATGTCCCCCCGCTCCGGCGGGATATCCGCTCCGGCGGGGTCTGTGACCCCGCCGCCCTGCTGGCGGGTCACAGACCCGCCAGGAGCGCCAACTCCCTCCGCTCCGGCGGGGTCTGTGACCCCGCTGCCCTGCCAGCCTCTTCTGCTGTGCGCGGTCAGAGACCGCGCCGAACGGGGAAGCGGTCTTACCCCTTGACGCCTCCCAGTGTCAGGCCGGATTCCAGGTACTTTTGCAGCCAGAGGAAGAGGACCAGCACCGGGATACTGACCAGGAGGGCGCCGGCTGCATACAGCCCCCAGGGGACCTGGATATCGTTGGCCAGTTGGGCCAGGGCGATGGGCAGCGTGTACTTGCCGGCCTGTCCGACCAGGAGCACCGAGGCCATCACGTACTCGTTCCAGCCGCCCATAAAGCCAAAGAGAGCGGTCACAGCCAAAGCCGGACGGGCCAGCGGCAGGGCGATGCGGATGAAGGACTGCACAGGGCCGCAGCCGTCGATCATGGCCGCTTCCTCCAGGTCGATGGGGATAGTATCGAAATAGCCTTTCAGGTTCCACGTCGTAAAGACCAACGAGCCGGTCGAATAAGCCAGGATCAACCCCCAGTGGCTGCCAAACAGGCCCAGGCGGTAGAGGAGCAGGGCGATGGGCACCAGCGAGAGGACGCCGGGAAAGGCCTGCACGGCCAGGAAAAGGATCAGCCCGGCCTCCCGCCCCCTGAAGCGAAAACGGGAGAAAGCGAAGGCGCCGGACGTGGCCAGCGTCACGCAGGCGATCGTCGTCAGGCTGGCGACGAACAGACTGTTGCGCGCCCAGAGCAGAAAATCCTTCTCGAAGAGCAGGACGCGAAAGTTCTCCAACGTAAACTCGGTGGGCAGGAACATGCCGGTCAGGTTGAGGGTGTACAGCCGCTGACCGGGGCGGACCGAGGCCAGGAAAGCAAACCAGACCGGGTAGATAGAAAAGAGGACGGCCAGCACCAGAAAGGCGTAGGCAAGCATCTTGACCAGTGGTTTGGGTTCCTTTTTCATTCGTACGCTCCTTTCGTGATGCGGGTCAGGCGCATGCTGTAGAGAGTGGCGGCAAAGAGGATGATAAAGACAATGACAGCAAAGGCGCCGATGAGTCCATCGTTGCGGCTTTGGAAGACCTGTTTGTAGGCGTGGATCATCACAAACTCGGTCGCGCCAGGCATCCCCGCGCCACGGATGGGGCCGCCCTGCGTGATCAGCCAGACCGTGTTGAACATCTGGAAGGTGGTGATCGAGCTGAGGACGATGGCCGGCATCACCGCCGGGCGCAGCAGCGGCAGCGTGATGCGGCTCAGCTTCTGCCACCAGTTGGCCCCATCGACCTCGGCCGCTTCGTACTGCTCCTGTGGGATCGACTGCAGGGCGCCGAGGATGATGACCATAAAGAAGGGGTAGGACATCCAGATATTGACCAGCACCACGGCAAAAAAGGCCAGCGCAGGCTGTTGCAGCCAGGGCGGGCCCTGGATGCCCAGCACACCCAGGAGCTGGTTGATCGTGCCCTGCTCGCTGCGGAAAAAGAACTGCCAGATGAGGGCGCTGATGTAGCTGGGAACAGCCCAGGGGACGATGATCAGCACGCGAAAGATGCCCTTGCCGCGCAGCCATTCGTTGTTCAGCACCAGCGCCAGGATCAGGCCGAAAAGGAAGAAGAAAGGAATGCAGGCGACGACGTAGAGGATCGTGCGGAACATGACGACGAAAAAGCTGCCGGTACTAAAGAGCTGGTCGAGAGCAGCCTGCCCTTTG
Organism: Anaerolineae bacterium; assembly: GCA_034435295.1. Classification (GTDB taxonomy): domain Bacteria; phylum Chloroflexota; class Anaerolineae; order B4-G1; family DUEL01; genus DAOTYD01. Next base: position 12,285 of record DAOTYD010000067.1, read on the forward strand.
AGCAGATACCACAGGCCGACGCTGGCCGCAGGAGCTACCAGCCACCACCAGCCTGTCGCCGGCGGGCTGACCATGCGCTTGTGCACCTGGTCGGAAGCGATGGCCACGCCGATCAATGGCAACAGGATCAACAAGAGACGACCCATCGAAAGGAGAGAAGCGGTGGTGAAAAGATCCCGGAACAGGCGCACATAGTTCTGGTAAAAGGGCCGTTGGATACAATAGACCCCCATCGTATCCGGGTTGCAACAGACGGCGGGAAAGACAGGACAAATCACATCCCAGACAAAGGCGCCGTTGGGATGCTCCTCCAGGTAAGCAGCGCGGTTTTCCGCCGTCAACTGAAACTGCTGATAGTGGTACGTGTTGCGGTTGGTGAACGAGATATAGACGTTGAACAAGATGGGAAAGACACTCAGCACCAGGACGCCCAGCAGCGTGGGGGCAATAAAGAAAAGGACCACGAGATACTTGCGCAGGCCACGATAAGTCACGCCCATAGCAAATCTCCCAGTGTAATGCAGAGCAGCGCCTTCAGCGCGCTGCCAGGCCAACTCATAGACCCAAAAGGTCAAAGAGTGCGGGGCGGGGGGACAGGCCCCCGCCCCGCGACGCGCTCAGGTTATTGCATGTCTGCGATGGCGGCTTCTGCCGCGGCCTGGGCCGCTCGCAGAGCCTCTTGCGGCGTCTGCGCGCCGGTCCAGATGGCGGTGGTGGCGTCACCCACAGGCCCCCACAGGGCGTCCATGTAGGGAGTGTTGGCCATGGGGATGCCACGGGCCAGGGAAGCGCCAAAGCCGCCCACGGTGTACATCGCTGCGACCTGCGGGTCGGCCAGCGCCGCCGCGTTGGCGGGAACTTCCTTGGTCTGCAGGACACGGCGGATCATCGTGTCGGCGCTGGTCCACCATTTCATCACCTGCACTGCCTCCTCGGCATTGCCGCGGCTGACGGCGTTGGCGGTGAGCATCCAGGTCTTGATGCCGACAAACGGCCGGCCCATCGGGGCGATGCCATAGTCAATGCCGGCGGCCTCGAGGCTGGCGATGGCCCACGGGCCGGTCCACCAGATGGCGGCCTGACCCTCGCTGATCATCGCCTGGCAGATCTCGTGCGAGGTCTCGGCCGGAGCGACGGCGGTAAAGTCGCGGATCCAGTTGGCGGCGGCAAGCCCTTCGGGGGTGTTCAGGTAGACCGTGCCCTGGTCATCCACATAGCCGGGCATGCCATGGCCAAAGTAGATGGGGGCGACGTGATAGGCATCGGGGTTACCCAGGCCCTGGTTGCACAGGTAATAGCGGTCGGGGTTGGCCTGGCGGAAGGCGGTGGCCTTGGCCATCAGGTCGGCAAAGTCGTCGGGGTTGGGCAGGTCGTTCTCGCTCAGCAGAGCGCGGTTATAGACCAGGGCGATACCCTCCATCGTCTCGGGCAGGCCCCAGATCTGGCCGTTCCAGACCACGCCAGCGACGCCGGGGTCGGTGTAGTTGGCTTCCAGATAGGCCATGTCGACGCCATAGTCATTGAGGGGAGCAATGTTGCCGGCCAGCGCGTTGCGGCCGATCTGGTCGTTGGCCCAGGCCAGGATGTCGGGACCTTCGCCGGCGGGAATGGCCACAGCCAGCGAGTCGGACAGGTTATCGACCCTGGAGTAGACGAGCTGAATGCAGAGGTCGTTGGTCGCGTTGAACTCGTCAAAGAGGGCCTCGATGGGGGCCTGATAGTCGCCGCCATAGCCATGCCAGATCGTGATCGTGGTCGGCGTGGTGCACTCGGCCGGAGCCGGGGTTGGCTGCTCAGCCGGCCGGCAGGCGCTGAGCACCATGCCCAAAACCAGCAAACCAGCTACCAGGAAAAACATGTGCTTCTTCATTTTCTTTCTCCTCCAGAATAGGGTATTTCAAATCGGGTTGGGTACAGCTCCAGGGTTGTGTTTCCTCTCGTCTTGCTATGCCTCCTTTCTCCGATGCAGGACCGGAAAGCGCGATGGCTCAAAAGGGTTCATGTCGACAGGCTCGCTCGCTGATCACGCCGATGAATTCGGCCGTGCGACGGGCGATCTGTTCGACGGGAGATGTCTCGACGATGGCCGCCTCGAACATGGCCTGCAACTGGCGGGAGACCTTGACATATTCCGGGATCGACGGCCGCGCGCGCCCCGAAGCCAGCATGTGGCCCGTCCACGCCAGCAGCGGCTCGCTGTCTGGCGAGAGCGTCTCGTTGAAGGACGGATTGGGCGAGTTGTACCACATCGTGCGGAAAAGCTCGCCGACGACGGCCGGATCGGTCGCAACGCGAAGAAAATCCATGGTCAAAGCCGGCTGCTGCGACTGGCGCAGGATCACATAACTTGTCCCACCCACGGTCGAGATCGTCTTGCCGCCCGGCGCAGCAGGAGAGGGCACAAAGCCGACGCGCTGGTGGAACTCTTCCCTGTTCCAGCCACTGGCCTCGAGAATGATGTCGCTCTCATAACTCCCTCCCAGAGCCATGACGGCTTTGCCGGCAGCAAAGAGGCGGACAGCAGTGTCTTCGCGGAAGTCGACGATCTCGATGGGGCTGATGCGATGCAAGTTTACCACGTCACGCAGGAATTGCAAGGCCCGCCGCGTGCCCGCAGCATCGAGCACCACCGTCTCGCCGTCGAAAATGGCCGCGCCAGCCGACCAGACCAGCGGCATCAGATTATAGACCGTCGCTTCGCCAGCGGCGCTCCCGCCGGGGAAGACGAAGGGATAGGGCATACCATAGCGCTGGCGGATCGCCGGCTGGAGAAAATAGCGTCCCACCTCGACCAGCGCGTCCCAATCCTGCGGCGGCTCGATCCCCTCGGCGTCGAACCAGTCACGGCGATACCACAGCAGCGAAACGTCCGCCTTGACCGGCACGCCGTAGAGAAGGCCATTGAAGGAGTTGGCAGCAACAAAGGCCGGGTAGAGATTTTGGACGAACTCGTCCTGCTTCCAGCGCGAGTTCATCTCCTCGAGGGCGTAGAGAAAACCGGCCTGGGCCAGCCCGGCGACCCAGACACAGTCGACCATGGCCACATCTGGCGCGGCGCCGCTGCCGACCGCCGCGCCGAGCTGGTTGTAGAGCTGGCCGTGGCTGACCGTCTCGACCTGCAGAGAGAGGCGGCACGTCGGGTTGGTCGCATTCCAGACGCGCACGACGTGGTCGAGGATGTGCGACTGGAACATGGCGTCCGAGGCCATCATCTGGATCGTCACGGCGGAAGAGGGGGATTTCTGGCAGACGAAGGTGCCCACGCCAGGGCGCTGCATCAGCACGCCCTCATGGGCCAGCTCGCTGAGCGCCTGCCGCACCGGCGCCCGGCTGATCTGATAGAGGTTGCACAGCTCGTCCTGCGTGGGAATGCGGTCGCCCGGCCGCCACACCCCCTGCTGGATGCGCTCCTGGATTAGCATCTTGAGCTGGTGATAAATTGGCACGGGCGAATTACGGTCGATGCTCATCTGCCTCTGGGTCCACATCACGGTTTGGCATAATGGCATATTGGTATGTCAAATTATACCCGATATGCTCCCTTTTGTCAAGAGCCAACGATCAACGATTCTTGACAGTTCCGCCTTTCTCATTTAGAATAACCAGACTTTGCAAGGAGGCATCAAGTCGTGAAAGAATACACAACGGACATGCTGCGCAATCTCGTCCTGCTCGGCCATGGCAGCAGCGGCAAGACCTCGCTGGCCGAGGCGATGCTCTATGCCAGCGGCGCGATCAACCGCATGGGCCGCGTCGAAGAGGGCACGACGGTGACGGATTTCGACGAAGAAGAGATCCGCCGCCGCATTTCCCTCAGCCTGGCTATGGCAACGGTCGAGTGGGGTGGCTGCAAGTTGAACGTCATTGACACGCCCGGCTACACCGACTTTATCGGCGAGGTCATCAGCGGCATCCGCGTCGCCGACCTGGCCCTGGTACTGGTCGATCCCGTCGGCGGCGTCGAGGTGGGCACCGAGCTGGTCTGGGAGCATGCCGACCGCCTGGCCCTGCCGCGAATGGTCGTCGTCAACAAGATGAACCGCGAGAACGCCAGCTTTGAGCGCACACTCCAGGCGCTACACCAGACCTTTGGCAAGAACTTTGTCCCGCTGCAACTGCCCATCGGCGCTCAGTCCGAGTTCGCCGGCGTGGTCGACCTGGTCAGAATGAAGGCGGTGATGGGCGAAGGAGGCGAACTGCGCGACATCCCGGCCGACATGCGCGCCCGGGCGGAGGAAGCGCGCGTCCAGTTGGTCGAAGCAGCCGCCGAAGGAAACGACGACCTCATCCTCAAGTACCTGGAAGGCGAGGAGCTGACCGAGGACGAGGTGCGCCTCGGCCTGCGGGCGGCAATCTGCAACGGCACGGTCATCCCCGTCCTGGCGACGGCGGCGACGGCCAACATTGGCACGCGGGCGCTGCTGGACGCGCTGGTTGCCTACGCCCCCTCCCCCGCTGACCGTGGCCCGGTCATGGCCGAGGGCGCGGCGGGCGAGGAAGCTGTCGAGCCGAGCGAGCTGGCCCCCCTGGCCGCGCTTGTCTTCAAGACGGCGGCCGACCCCTACGTGGGCAAGCTGACCTACTTCCGCGTCTACGGCGGCATCGCGGAGGCAGATAGCCGGGTGTGGAACAGCCGCGCCGAGGCAGAAGAGCGGCTGGGCAGTCTCTACGTCATGCGCGGCAAGGAGCAGATTCAGGTGGCGCGGCTGCGCGCCGGCGACATCGGCGCAGTGGCCAAGCTGACCATCGCCATCACCGGCGACACGCTCTGCGACCGCAGTCACCCTCTCAAGCTGGCGGGGCCTGTCTTTCCGCATCCGCTCTTTGCCGTGGCCGTGCGCCCACTGACCAAGACCGATCAGGCCAAGATGGGCCCCACCCTCACCCGCATCTGCGAGGAAGACCCGACCCTGCGCTGGCGGCAGGAGCCCAGCACGCGCGAGACGATCCTGGAGGGCATGGGCGAGGCCCACGTCGAGATCGCCGTGCGGCGGATGAAGAACCGCTTTGGCGTGAGCGTGGAAACGGCCATCCCCAAGGTCCCTTACCAGGAGACCATCACCAAGACCAACACCGACCAGTACCGCCACAAGAAGCAGACCGGCGGGGCGGGGCAGTTCGCCGAGGTGCACATGCGCCTGGAGCCGCTGGGGCGTGGCGAGGGGTTCGACTATGGCTGGGAGGTCTTTGGCGGCGCGATTTCGTCTTCTTTCCAGCCCTCGATCGAAAAGGGCATCCGCCAGGTGCTGGAGCAGGGCGTGATCGCTGGCTATCCCGTCGTCGACGTCCGCGCTGTCGTCACCGACGGCAAGGAGCACCCGGTCGACTCGAAGGACATTGCCTTCCAGATCGCCGGCCGCGAAGCGTTCAAGAAGGTGATGCTGGGCGCCGGGCCGGTCCTGCTGGAGCCGATCTATATGCTGACGGTCATTGTGCCGGAGGAGTATACCGGCGACGTGATGGGGGATCTGAACACCAAGCGCGCCCGTGTCCAGGGCATCGATCAGCAGGGCCAAAAAAGCGTCATCACGGCGCTGGTGCCCCTGGCAGAGATCCAGCGCTACGCCACCGAGCTGCGCAGTCTGACCCAGGGCCGCGGCCTATTCTCCATCGAGTTCGATCACTACGCCGAAGTGCCGCCGCACCTGACGCAGCAGATCATCGAGGCGTCCAAACAGGAGCACGAACAGGAAAAATAGGGCGACTCAGCGCCTGCCGCCCAGCAGGCGATTGCGTAACCCCAACAGTCCGCGCAGCGCTTTTTGCTGCGCGGACGCTTTTTCCAGGCTCATCAGCCCCAGTTCGTAGGTTTGCATCCCCCCCTGGCGGTCGCCCGATTTCCACATCTGGGCGCCCAGGGCGAGCATAGTCTCGGCGTAGAGCTGCTTATCCCCCAGATCGAGGAACGTGTCGGCGGCCCGTTGCAGGTACTCCTGGGCGGCCATGCGCTGGCCCTGACTGGCGAGCAGGCTGCCCAGGTTGCCCAGCGCCTGCGCTTCGCGGTGACGGTCGCCCAGGCGGGCGAAGGCCGCGCGCGCCTCTTCCAGCGCCTCCTGGGCCTGCTCCCAGCGATGCATCAGCCGGTAGGTGACGCCCAGGTTGTTGAGCGCCTCGGCGGCCTCTCCCTCCTCTCCCCGGGCGGCGAACAGTTCCTGCGCTCGCCCAAAGCGTTGCGCCGCCTCGTCGTACAGGCCTTCGGCAAAAAGGCGTTTGCCTTCTTCGTTCAGCGCTACAGGGTCTCCCTGCTCGCTCATCATTTCCTCCTCAGTAGGTGATCTCCAGGATACCCTCGGCGATGCTGCGCAGCGCCCCGGCGGGCATCTCAGCCAGTTTCATTGCCAGTTCGAGATAGCTGCGGTTGATCGGCGCGCCGACAAACTCGCGGATTTCCCTGGGCAGCTCTTGAAAGACCTGATAATCCTCCAACTTTTTCTCCGTCGCGCCGATCCAGTCGCCCATAAAGTGCTCCAGAGGCATTTCCAGCTTCGCGGCCAGCGCCTGCAGTTCGAGCAGAGGGATGGGCTTTTCGCCGAACTCGTAGGCGGCGATACACTGCGTCGAGCAGCCGAGCAGGTCGGCCAGCTCTTTCTGGGTCAGCCCTTTCTTGACCCGCGCCTGGCGCAGCAGTCCGCCCACGACGCGCTGGCGCAGTTCGAGGATCTCTTGCAGGGGCGGCTCTTTGCGCTGCCGGGCCAGTCGGACGCTGTCATCCCAAAAAGCCTGCACCGGCACGTCCAGCAGATAGGCCAGCACCTCCAATTCGGGCAGCGACAGGGGGAGGCGGCCCTCCTCGCAGGCGGTGTAGGCCGAGACCGATTTGCCCAATGCCTGGGCGCATTCCTTCCTGGTCTTTTTGGCCTGCTCGCGCGCCTGGCGCACCGCCAGGCCGATCAGCCGGTTGCGCAGCACCATCTCCTCGTCTGACATGCTCACCCTCCTGCGGGTCGCCCCCGCCCAAAGAACTCTACCAGGTAGATTATAGCACAAGAAAGAGTTGCCCACAAAGCCGCTCTGGGGTATACTGGACGGTGGAGGTGCAAGATGACGCAGAATCTGGCTGGACGGGGAAAAGTAGCCGTGCTGCGCACGCAGCCGGAGACGGTGCTGGAGGACTATGCCCGCCTGTTGGAGCTGGCCGGCGTGCGCCAGGCCCTGCCCCAGGACAGGGAGACCCTCCTCAAGATCAACATCTCCTGGCAGACGTGGTACCCGGCCTGTTCGACGGCGCCCTGGCAGTTGGAGGGCGTGATCCGTGCGCTGCTGGCGGCCGGCTACCGCAACCTGATCGCCGCCCACAACAACACGGTCGTGGTCGATGCCTACGTCGGCGAGCGGAACAACAAGCATCTGTACGTGACCAACAAATACGGCCTGCGCAACGTCCACCTCTACGAGCCGCAGTACCGCTGGGTGCGCTACGAACCGCCGCAGCCCTTCCTGGTGCTGGACAAGGTCTATCCGGAGGGCCTTTACATCCCCGAGATCCTGATCGGGCGGAATATCGTCCAGTTGCCGACGGTAAAGACGCACGTCTTTACCACGATCACCGGCGCGATGAAGAATGCCTTTGGCGGCCTGCTGGGCACCAGGCGTCACTGGACGCATGGCGTCATTCACGAGACGCTGGTCGATCTGCTGATGATTCAGCAGGACATTCACCCCGGCGTCTTTGCGGTGATGGACGGCACCTTTGCCGGCGACGGCCCCGGCCCACGCGCCATGCGCTGGCACGAGAAGGACATCATCCTGGCCTCAGCCGACCAGGTAGCCATCGACGCCATTTCTGCCCATCTGCAGGGCTTTGACCCGCTCTCGATCCCCTTCATCCGCATCGCCCATGAGATGGGGCTGGGCGTCGGCGACCCGGCGCAGATCGAGATTGTCGGCGAAGACCCCGACTGGGTGCTCTCGCAGAACTGGGGCTTTGTCCAGGAGGACACGTTTGCCAGCCGCGGTCAAAAGCTGATCTATCACGGCGCGCTCAAGCCCTTCGAAAAGCTGCTCCTGCGCACGCCGCTCGTCCCGTGGTCCTACCTCGCCTCGAACCTGTATCACAACGTCTACTGGTATCCCTTTGTCGGGCGACAGCGGGTTGCCAGCGCGCTGCACACGAAATGGGGGCGGCTATTCGCCCAGTACGGCGCCGAGGCCGGCGAGGGCGGCGTGGTCATGCCGGGAATGGAGCCCAAGACGGTGACCACGCTGGCGGGACTGGCGCTGTTGATGGCCGCCCTGGCCGCCGCCGGCTGGTGGCTGTGGTCGCGGCAACGGCGCGAATGATCGCCGGCCCCCGGCTCTTTTACCGCTGAGGGCGTGAAAAATCACTCAATCGAGAGAGAGGAACATGATCGATTCCGAACTGTTGGCAATCCTGCGCTGTCCTTACTGCGTCAGCGGCGAGACCCGCAAGCCCGGCGACGATCCGGGGCGGCTCGAACTGGTCCACGATTGCTGGCTGGTGTGCCAGGAAGCGGACTGCGGGCGCAAGTACCCCATCCGCGACGACATCCCGGTGATGCTCATCGAGGAGGGGGAGAGGTGGGTGGGCGTCGCCGTGGCCGACCTGCCCGTCCCGCCGCCCGCCGAATAGCCGATGACCGACTGGCGCGTTCTGCTCTTCTCCGCCATCGCCTGTCTGATGCTTGTGGCGGGACTGCTGGTGCTGGCGCTGCCCGACTCGTATGAGGGACGGATGCTGGTCGAGCTCGACGCCACCCACAGCGTGCGCCTGTTCGACGTGCTGGGGTTGGGGCTGGCCGCCGCTGGCGCGGCAATCGCCTGGCTCGCGGCCCTGCGCTGGCGACGCGCGATGCAGGGACAAGAGGCCTGATTGGACCTGCCCCGCAAGCCCGGCACCTACGTCCTGTTCCTGCACCTGCGGGAGAGCCGGACGATGACGGTTGGGCGGCTGGGAGCGGTGGCTTTTCCGGCCGGTTTCTACGCCTATGTGGGCAGCGCGCGGGGGAGCGGCGGTCTGGCGGCGCGCGTTGGCCGTCACCTGCGCGACTCCAGGCCGCATCGCTGGCACATCGACGCGCTGCGTGAGCATGCCCGCCCCCTCAGGCTCTGGCTGAGCGAGGGGCTGCAGAGGCGAGAGTGTGTCTGGGCCGGCGTTCTCTCTCGCCTGCCGGGCGCGTCGCTCCCTGCGCCGCGTTTCGGCGCTTCCGACTGTCGCTGCCCGGCTCACCTGATTCGCTTCGCGGCGCTTCCCGACTGTGCGCGCTTTGCCCAGGCGGTGGGGGAGACGGTAGAGGAGGTTGTGCTGGATGGATCGCGTCTTGAGTGAGCTGTTGGCGGCCATCGCGGCCGGCGATGATGAGCGGGCAGAGGCAGCCGCCTGTGAGCTGGGCAGGTATGGGGATGCGGCGCTGCCGGCGCTGGAGCGCCTGCTGAGTGCGGATGAGCGCGAGCAGCGCTGGTGGGCGGTGCGGGCGCTGGCGGCGGTGGGCACGCCGGCGGCGGTCGCCGCCCTCTGTGCGGCGCTGGATGACGCCGACGCCGACGTGCGCGCCTGCGCCGTTGTCGCCCTGGCCGGACTGCGTCCGCCGGAGGCCATCGCGCCGCTGGCCGGCCGCCTGGGTGACCCCTCTGCCTATGTTGCCCGGCTGGTCGCGGACGCTCTGGCGCGCTTTGGGCCGCCCGCTGCTGCCGCGCTGATCGCCGCGCTGGGGTCGGAAAACCCGGCCACGCGGGCCGGCGCTGCGCGCGCCCTGTCGGTGATCCAGCCGCCGGAGGCCATCCCCGCCCTCTGCGCCGCCCTCGACGACCCCAGCGCCCTGGTCACCTGCTATGCCGAGGAGGCGCTGGAAAAGATGGGCGTGGGGATGATCTTTTTCAAAGTGTGATATAATGAGAGCAGCAGGATGCAAGAAAGGCAATGACAATGACAAAGACACTACACTTGCCCAGGCTCCAATGCCCTCTTTGTGATCAGCACATCGACAGCGACTTGCGCTGGCACATTGCAGAAACTCACGGCAGAGAGGCCCTTCGTCAGGCGGTATTGGCTGCCAAAGAAGAGGGGATGTCTGATTCGGAAATTGGCCAGCGTTATGGCATCTCCTTTGGCACTCTGGAACAGATGCTGACCGAATCTTATGGTGCGAATGTCGCTCTGGTGAAACGGCCCAGGCGGATCAGCCGTTGGCAACCAGCGAACTTTCGCCCAGAAACCTCGAGCGTGTGGAGTTTCAAACAGCGCGGCGATTGGGCCACTCACAGCGGCCATTACCGGGGAAATTGGTCACCGTATATCCCGCG